>JASJGS010000191.1:0-33335 GCA_033791445.1 Bacteroidales bacterium
TGGTGGTGATTCACTTATATCATTTGGGGAAGAAGCTGGTCGTGAAGTCTACTCTGAGCTTAAATCTTTAGCTGATTCTTTAAATGGCTTAACTGAAGAGAAATTCAAGAGAAAACCCCAACCTTCAGTTGATTCCATCCTTATCAAATCAATTCAGATTGAAGGTCTATTAAATCGCTCTGAAAAATTCGCAACGGCAGATGTTCCCTTTTCTGTACTTGAATGGGTCACACCAAAAGAAATTCAGGATGCTGTTGAAGACATTTATGCATCAGGATACTACGATAAGGTTACATCTGAACTTATTGAAGAAGTCGATGGATCCAGGTTAATCCTTCATTTCAGGGAAAAAATTGGAGGGCTTCTTCGTTTTGGATTTTATTATGACAATGATTATAAAGCAGCCTTATTCCTAAATGGAACCTTCTACAATTGGCTAATAGATGACTCAAAACTATCTGTTACATTGGGACTCGGAAGAAGTCCTAGCCTTAATGTTCAGTATTTTATGGATAAGGGTCCAATTCCAGCTCCAGGGTTAGAATTTTCCAGCTCCTGGGAAACAGTTCATATTTACGCCGATTCTTCAAGAAGTAAAATCGCCTCAGTTAACTATTCTATCTCTGATGCAAAACTTTTTATTCAATCGAATTTTACCAATTTTCTTGCGTTTCGATTGGGAGGAGAGTGGACTCATGGTGTGGTAAAGCCAGATGTTTCATTAATTGAATTTGGGGATATTACTGATAATTTTTGGGGTTTGTTTGGATCCCTTTATGCAGACACCTATGATCATCCATATTTCCCTAAAAAAGGTCAACAGACATTAGTTGGTGCAAAATTTGCCTCTAATGTGGAACTAGCACCCATTTATAATTTTAAGTTTAGATTCAGGTTTGCTCAGCGCTTATCTAACAAATTTACACTTATTCCATCTTTTTATGGAGGGGTTTCCCTGGGAGATTCAATCCCACTTCAATATAGTTTTCCATTGGGTGGATTGACTGAAATGAATAGGTTTGGGCATATGCCATTCATTGGATACAAGTACTTTGAAACAGGAAATGATAATGTTTTATTTACCAGGCTGGATTTACAATTCCAGTTTTATAAAAACATGTACCTGATTTTAATGGGTAATGTCGGGTACCAGTCTGACGAGATAAACAAAGTATTTAAGCCTGAAGGCTTAATTTCAGGATTTGGCCTTACCTATGGAATTGATACTCCAATAGGACCGCTAAAAATTTCTATTATGAGATCTGGTGAAAAGCAAGGCTTTATGGGGCATGTGCAATTGGGATATTGGTTCTAACAAAAAATCTTAAATATGAATACAAACAGAAGAACATTTTTAAAATCACTCAGTTTATTCACCGGAGTTTCAATATTACAGGCAAATAATGCTTTTGGACATTTCCTTCCACAGAATAATGTTTGGGAAATGCAATTACTCCGGAATAATGTTGGATATTTTATTGAACGGGGTGGTACTATTGGCTGGATGGTATCAGAAGAAGGTATTGTAGTTATCGACTCTCAATTTCCGGAACAGTCTGGCCACTTAATTGATGAAATTAAAAAGAAATCAGATAATCCAGTTGATGTTTTAATAAATACACATCATCATGGTGATCATACAGCCGGAAATATCGCATTTAAAGGATTGGCCAAAAAAATTGTTTCACATGAAAATTCCAAGAAGTTTCAAATGATTTCGGCGAAAAGCAGGGGGACTGATGCTAAGCAATTATACCCTGATGTAACATTTACTAATGATTGGTCACAGAAGGTTGGTGCAGAAAACATTAAAGCATATCATTTCGGCCCAGCACACACAAGTGGCGATTCCGCAATTCACTTTGAAAACGCAAATATTGTCCATATGGGAGACCTGATATTTAACAGGAGATTCCCTTATATTGATACAGCAGCTGGATCTAATATTGAAAACTGGATAAAAACCCTGGGAAAAGTCAGGGCAAAATTCGATAATGAAACAATTTTTATTTTTGGGCATTCATTAGATCCTAAGGCTATTACCGGTAATAAAGAAGATTTGAAAGCCATGGAGAACTTCCTGCATAAATTATTGGTTTATGTGGAAAAGAATATGAAAGCTGGTAAATCACAGGAAGAATTGCTAAAAACTAATTCAATCCCAGGTGCTGAAGATTGGAAAGGTCAGGGAATTGAAAGGGGTATTAAAGCAGCATGGACAGAATTATCCACTAAAAACATATAATAAATGAATTGGGCAGAATATTTACCCTTACCATTAACCATCTGTGATGCAGAAGGAACTATAATCTATATGAATCCAGCATCATTAGAGAGTTTTAATAAAGATGGTGGTGGAGATTTGATTGGTTCAAATTTACTTGACTGCCACCCTGAGCCATCAAAATCACAGCTTAAAAAAATGCTGGAAGACCAGACAGGACATACCTATTCTGTTGAAAAGAATGGAAAGAAAAAACTAATTCATGAAGTCCCCTGGTATAAAGATGGAAAATTTGCAGGATTGATTGAACTCTCGATAAAAATACCGGAAGAACTAAAGGAAATCAAGAAATAAGATGAAATGACCTGGGCCAATTCATATTTAATCGGCTTCTACCCAGTCAACAATTTTCTCTGACATGGGTTTTTCTTTTGAGTAAGCCACATCAACCAGAGTACCTTTATCATCAATCAGGTATTTTTGGAAATTCCACTTTACCTTAGAATCCATAACACCATTCAAATCCTTAGTAGTTAGCCATTGATACAAAGGATGTATATCATCACCTTTTACAGATATTTTGGCCATCATAGGAAATGTCACCCCATAATTTTTAGTACAGAACTCCCGTATTTCCTCATTTGTACCTGGTTCCTGCTTCATGAAATTATTGGCCGGAAATCCAATTACTACAAAATCATCGCCACCAAATTCCTCATACAGTGCTTCCAGGTCTTCGTATTGCGGGGTATATCCACATTTAGAGGCTGTATTAACAACCAGTACTTTTTTTCCTTTCAAAGAAGCCAGATCAAAATCTTCGCCCTCAAGAGTTTTGACTTTAAAATCGTAAAATGATGTTTGTGCACTCATTGTAAATGAAATTAATAACATTAAAACTGATGTGAAAAATGCTTTCATACCTATATATTTAAAATAAAACATAATAAATCAGGTCAAATATACAGCTTTTATTATTAAGTAGAACGATTCTAAATAATTATTTTCTATTTCGCTTAACAAGAATACTTAACAAGGAACATGTTAGTGCCACAAAATACAGTATCACAGTCCATCTGTCAGTAAGTTCCTGATCAACATTGATATCAAAGAATGTATCTATCAGGTATTGAATATAGGATGAAGGCAAATTGGAAACGTCCAGCTTATGAAGCACTTTATAATGCCAATCTGTAAATGGGCAATAACCAATTCCATAAAATATTCCTAAAACAAACCAACTCAATCCGGTAAGCAGAAGTGTGATGAGATTCGCTTTTCTCAAAGGCCTCCAGAACCATCCAAAAAGGTTGAATAGTATTAGAAATGAGTGAAATACTAAAAAGAATATGTGCAGTGCCTCATACATTTTATTGAATGGGCATTAGATTAAACTACCAATGAAGTACTATTTTCCCAATAGATCTTCTACTCTCAAGATACTCATGAGCCTGTGCAATTTCAGTGGCTTTAAATTCTTTGCCAACAAAAGGTTCAATTTCATTGTTCACAGCTAAATTTACTACATTCTTCAGAGTTCGTTGAAGCACTTCTGGCTTAAAATCTGCGATTTTTAACATATTAACACCCAGAACTCCTGAGGAATTGACAATTAAGTTTACAGGATGTAGAAATCCAAATTGCCACATTAATTTAATTCCAGAAAAGAAACTCTTTTTTCTATTAAGTTGGTCCGAGGCACCATACCCTACAATTCTACCTCCTATATTCAGAAGACCCCTTCCTTTTTTAAAAGATTTCCCACCCACCGGATCAAAAATAACATCTGGTTTTTGATCGCCTAACAGTTTTGGGATTTCGACAGAAAAGTCTTTTTCTCTGTAATTTATTACAAAATCAACACCTATCTCTTTCAGGAATTTCATTTTTTCTTCAGAACCAGCTGTGCCAATAATTTTGCATCCTCTTCTTTTTGCCAGTTGTATCAGAGCAATTCCAACTCCACCTGCGGCTGCATGAATTAAAACAAGTTCTCCTTCCTGAATATTTGCCATCTCATAGGCAGCATAGTATGCTGTACAGTACTGGGTGGATAGAGCAGTTGCCTGGCCATTATCCATATCATCTGGAATAATGGCTATCGCCCGACTATTTGTTTTGGCATATTCGGCGTAACCTCCAAACCTGGTAAAAGCCACTACCTTCTGGCCCACTGAAAAATCCTTTATATCCTTTCCCACATCAGCAATTTTTCCTACCACTTCATATCCCAGCACTGCGGGCATAGGAGGCGCTGCTTTGTAAAGTCCTCGACGAGCCATTACATCGGCAAAATTCAAACCGAAAGTTTCTGTTTTTATAAGGACCTCTTGCGGACCAATTACTGGCTTATCAACTTCTTCAATTCTAAATGCACTATCGGAATCACCATATTTTATTAACTGAATCGCTTTCATATATTTATTTGTATAAGTTCAATTTTTATTTTTATTTCTTAACTTCAGTAGGGAAAAAATACTACTCAAAAGCAACCAAAGGCTTAGTGTCAAAATTATTACTGAAAGTATTACCAGAACATAATCCTTATCATTCATGTAAACAATAAGATTATCTATCATGGCCCAAATGGTCATCAATAAGACGAAAACCATTGGAATAAATACTATTAATACATTTTTTTTCTTTTGAATTAGATAGACAGAAACTATTGCCAGAGCCAGAGCGGCCAGAAGTTGATTCAAAGATCCGAATAAGGGCCAAAGTGCAAGGGCTCCTTCCGCTGCTGGTTTCGAAAAGGCTAGCAGAGCAGCGGCCAAAACAACAAAAAAAGTTGCCACATATCGATTGTTAAGAGGTCTGTGCACTTTACCCTCCTTGTTGGTAAATATTTCCTGAAGTGACAATCGTTGTATCCTCGCAGCTGAATCAAGAGTAGTGTTTGCAAAACTTACTATAAATACTGCAATTATTGACTTACCTACCATTGGAGGAATTCCTAATGATCCAAAGAGATTGGCTGATCCATCAACAAAGGCCTCCAGTTTAGCATTTAGTCCCGATGCTGATGCCCACGAAGAATAATGCTGGCTATATGCTTCCGGGTTATCCATTCCAAGTCCGCCGGCAATCGCCATTAAAACAAGAACAGCCAATAGGCTTTCCCACAACATTCCTCCATAACCAACAAACAATGTATCCGTTTCTTTATCAATTTGCTTTACTGTAGTTCCCGAGCTTGCTAATGAATGAAATCCAGAAATTGCCCCACATGCAATAGTAATAAATAATAAGGGTGCAAGACCAGGGATGTCACTGCCAGGAGCTGTTGCCGCCGGGTTTATCGCAGGAGCCGTAATTACTGGGTGTGCCACAGCTAGTCCCACAAATAACAAGCCCATTGCTACTATCAATTGGTGTGAATTAATATAATCACGCGGTTGCAGAAGTTTTTGAACTGGAATTGTGGATGCAAAAAAAACATAAACCAACAATATAATAACCCATGTGGTTACAGAGGATCCAAATAGTGGTGGCATTTCAATAGGAAGCCAGACTCCAATTACAACCGTTATATACATTAAAACAACTGAAATTATAGAATAAACCAGGTCATTTCTGCCTTTTCGTATTTGTATGCCTAACCAAACTGCAATGGGGATTTGCATCCACACCGGGAACACAGCTTCAGGATAAAGTTCAAAAAGCAGACCAACAATCATCGAAAAGACTGAAATGACTATAAAAAGTAAAAACTGCATAATGAACTGAAACGCATACCGGGTAGATGGGCTAATGATATCACCTGTAAGTTCACCCATGGTTTTCCCTTTGTTCCTTGCAGAAATAACTAAGGTGGTAAAATCATGAACAGCCCCCATCAGGATCGATCCAAAAAACACCCAGATAAAGGCTGGTAACCAACCCCATATTATTCCAATTGCCGGACCCACTATAGGTCCTAATCCTGCAATGGTTGTAAAATGATGTCCAAAAATAATGTGCTTCTTGGTTGGGACATAATCAATACCGTCCTCAAGTTCATGGGAAGGCATCGGATTCTTATCAGACAGTTTAAAAATCCTTCGGGCAAGAAACTTACCATATGTCTGATATGCTATTATATATCCTAATAGAGCAAGGGCAGCCAGTAAAAAGGAATTCATTGTTAAAGAATAATTTGAAGTCTGTGCTTATTTTAATTTAACCGCAATTGAAGATATTTCAATATCTGCATCCAAGGGCAGACGGGCAACTTCTACCGCAACACGTGCCGGATACTTCCCATCAAAAAAACTAGCATACACTTCATTCATAAGCTTATAGTTATTCAAATCCTTGAGATAAACGGTGCATTTTACCAGGTTTGAATAATCCATCCCGTTTTTCCGCAAAATAGCACCTATGTTTAGCATCACCACTTTTGTTGCTTGTTGGATATCGTCCTTAACAAGCTTCCCGGTTGTTGAATCAATTGGTATCTGGCCAGCGAGATAGAATGTATTGCCAGCCTTTACAAATGGGCTATAGGGAGCAATAGGTTTTGAAGAATCCTGTGTTTGCGAGAAAGTAAAAAGAAACAAAGGCAATAAAACACCAATAAAAATAGTTTTTTTCATAGCAGGAGAATTAAGAGTTTAGCTCAAAAGTATAAAAAAGGCCGGAAAAATAATTTTTCCGGCCAGTATAACCATTAAACCCTATAAAAATGGTTACAACAAATTCTTATCTCCTGCTTTAACTTTTATTCATTTGCCTCAATCTAAAGGTGCATCAGCTGTTACATGTATTGTAAGTTCCTTTTTAGTGGTATCAGCAGATAATTCATAAGTGAATTTCCCCTGCCCCAATGGTACCTCGTAAGTGTATGCTACAGGAATAAATGTATATTTTTCATTTTCAATATATAGTTCTATCTGTGCCTGCCTATATGCCTTATCAAATCGCTTATAATCTGTACTTTGCCCAACCGTAATAGTTCCATAATTCTGTATTCCTTCCGAAGTATTCACTTCCACATTTGTTAAATCATAGTCGCTCACATTTTTAATCCGAAGATCGGTAGGACCCAGCTCTTTCCTACAGGATGATACTGAAATGAGCAAAAAAAAGGCAGCTAAAGCTGCCAATGAACTATCCTTCATGACAGAGTACTTCATATTTCAACTAACGAACCTGTTGGAATCCAGCCTTCTTTCCCATCACTCAATTTAATTCTTGTCCAATCACCAACACTTTCCTTCACATTTACCTTCGTCCCCTCGTGAATAAGAAAAAGATCAGTCCCACTTTCATCGGGTGAACTTTCAACAGTTACGGATGGAGTCAGAATCAAAGCAGTTCCCGGATGCAAGACTCCTTTCCGGTGATTCATTGAAAAAACAAACGATGATACCGTCAGGTACACTAGTAATACGTTAATCCAAAAAGAAAGTTTCTTTATTCCATAAGTTCTTGTATATAAATAAAGCGAAAGGAAAATCAACAACAGAATAAAGGAAGCCAAACTTATTATCGCCCATGCATTTCCGGAAAACATATTCACTAGTGATTTATGCCATTGAGGTATAAAAAATTCAGGAACTGTTTCAATTTTATCAACTACAAAGCTCCTCGCAATATCAAGGTTGTAATTTATATCTTCATTTCCTGGATCCAATAACCTCGCCCTCTCATAATTGAGAATAGCATACGTAATTTTGTGTGACTTGAAATATGCGTTCCCCAAATTATAATACAACTCTGGAGCTTCATAACCTTGAGCCACTATTTTTTCATAGGTATTAATAGCATCCTCAAACCTATCCTCAGAATAATATTCATTACCCAGCTTGAGAGAATCTTCAAGACTTTGACCATTCCCTGCTTGATATATAAAGAGAAATACGATTAATATTGTCAAATTCCTCATCGTATATTATTTTATTTCCTGTTCCATTTTTGTAATCATTTTGACCGCCTGACCATATATCTCTTCCATACCTCCAGAAACCGCACTGGGTGAATACTGAGCATATTCACATTGATCAAGTAGTTTAACAAAGGCCTCAATCGTTTCATTTGGAGTATCTCTTTCTTTCAATTTAACTAAAACATTTTCTCTTGAAAGGGATGAAACAGGAATTCCTAGTTTATCACTCAGGTACCCCCAAAGGGCTTTTAGTACCGCCTCATAGAACTGCTCCTGCTGACCAGACTTCATTTGAGTTGCTGCCAGCTTTAATCGCTTTCTGGCATACTTATTCGCTTTTCTGTTCTTTAGTAATTCAACATTTGCCTGCTCTTTTATTTTTTTCCTTCGGAAGAAATAAATCACCAGGAAGATTAAGGTTGATATAATAAAAACACCAAAATACCATAATGAGCCCCAAATAGTTTCCCCAACCTGGCTAAGCTTCACCATGCCAGTATTAATGAACCTAATATCTTTTCCAATAAAACGAATATCCTCCTTTGTGGGAGATGCAACAACCGTTGTAGATTCATTGTTCTCCCCTTTGTTTACCTTTATCTGATAATTACTACTGCGCAGCGTTTTATATTGGCCTGAGGAGGGGTCGAAATAATAAAATTCCGCTGGTGCAATACGATAATCACCGGCAAACCGTGGGATCATAAGGTATTCAAAAGTTCGACTACCAGAAGTGCCCGACAATGAAGTTTTCAAATTAGAACTCGTTTTCGGATCATAGGTTTCGAAGTCAAGAGGATAATCAATATTAGGAGGGCTTATCAACTTCAGGTTTCCTGTACCAGAAACCACCAACTTCAATGTGATCGCATCATTTACCTTCACTTCATTCTTGTCAATAGAAGCTGATAATTTAAAATTCCCAACTGCCCCTTTAAAACCTACTGGAGCTCCAACTGGAAGCGGTTTTACCTTAATTTTAACCTCAGAACTTTTAATGGGTTTTCGAATTGTCTGGTAGGAGTCGAAAAAATCATCAAAAAAGCTCCTTGATTGTTGTGAAGACTTCTGTTGAACCAGGCATTCGATTTCAACCGGGTCAATCACCAACTCACCATTCATCTGTGGATAAAGAATTACTTTTGAAATAACACCTGTTCCATAAATTTGACCATTAATATTCTCCCGTTCCAGAGATCGCAATGGAGGAGTCTCAATATCCTCTTTTAAAAAACCGTCAAAAGAAGGAAATTTCACATCTTCAAAACCAGACAAATTCACTTTTGAATAAATCTTTATAGTAGCTGTTATGTGATCTCCCTGGTAAACTTCCTTCTTATCAACAATCACTCTGGCAAATAAATCATCATTCCCAATGGCTCCCTGGCTAACAGAACCTTGCCCGGAAGAAGACTGTTGTGCAGCTGCCTGGTTGCCCTTTACAACGTCAATAGTAAATTCTTTTGACTGAAAACTCTTTTTCCCAACTTGCACAGTAGCAGAAGGAATTTGAAATTTTCCTTCCTGAGCTGCCTGAAGTATATAGGTATATGTATAGGAAACAGATCTCTCTAGTTTTCCATTTATAATTGATGTACTCTGACTATAAGAGGTGCTTGGCCCCATCAAGACCTGAAAATCAGATAGATCTGGCTGCATAAACTGATCAGCCTTTACATTTAAGGTATATGTTAAACGAAACTGTTCTCCTGTTGAAACCACTTTGGGAGCCGATGCCGAAAATTGAGTATCCTGGGCCAGCAACCAGGCAGGAAATAAGATTAGTAATATAAAAAAGGCTGTTTTTCTCATTCTTCTATAAATACTTGCTACCAATTTGTAGTTGACTTAACTCTTGCCTGGCTGGCCTTTGCTTTTTTAACCTTATCCTGGATATCTTTTTCCTGATTCTGAAGAGCTTGCAAAATTCTAGTAGCATCTTCCTTAGAAATTTGATTTGGTTGTTGCTGCTGATCCTGTTTATTTTGGTCCTTGTTTTGATCCTTTTGATCTTTCTTATTCTGGTCTTGCTGATCTTTATTTTGCTGGTCTTTATTATCCTTGTTGTCTTTGTCTTGATCCTTGTTATCCTGATTCTGCTGCTGTTCTTGCTCTTGTTGCTTTAACTTATCCTGAGCAAAGGCTAGATTATATTTGGTTTCCAGATCATCAGGATTATTTCTTAATGCGTCTTTATAAGCCTCAATACTCTCCTCCAATTTACTTGACTGGAGCATGGAATTACCCAAATTGTGATACATATACCCTTTTCCAATCTTATCTATTTCATCTTCTGAAAGCTGCTCGAATTGTTTGGCAGCTTCGTCATACTTCTCCTGCTTATAAAGTGCATCCCCAACATTAAAAGAGGCTTTGTAGGGAGCTTTGGTAACTTCAAGAGCTTTCCGATACGATAGTTCAGATTTTTCAAAATTTTCCTTGGCAAATTCTTTATTTCCCGCCCGGATATACTTCTTATCATTTTGGCCATATAGGCCAACATTAATAAAAATCAATAAACCAATAATCAATAAATTTCTTTGTTTCATATTGCTATTTATTTTCAACTTTAAACAATCTGATATGTTTCAAACGTCTGTTTTTTCTGTCCAGTATAAGATATTCAATAATAATTAAAAGTAATGCCAAAGCAGCCGGATATTGAAACATATCCTGATACTCTGAGTATACCTTCGCTTCAATCTCTTTTTTTTCTAATTGATTTATATCTTCAAAAAGTGCATTCAAACCCAAACGGGTATTGTTTGCTCTAATATACTTTCCACCACCTTCTGCTGCAATCTGCTGGAGCATTTGCTCATTAAGTTTACTTATAACTACATTACCATCCTTATCCTTTAAGAAATCCTGTTGACCAGAGCCTGAGGATAAAGGAAGGGGTGATCCCTTATCTAAACCCACCCCGATGGTATAGATTTTTATTCCATTTGAAGCAGCTTCACCTGCTATAGCTATAGCGTCGTCTTCATGATTCTCACCATCTGTAATTATTATTAATACCCTGCTCATATCTTCCTGCTGAGTAAATGACTTAATTGCAAGTTGAATGGCCGAACCAATAGCTGTTCCCTGAACTGGGACTATACCCGTTGAAATAGAAGATAGAAACATTTTTGCTGAAGCATAATCGTTTGTTATTGGAATCTGCGTATAGGCCTGTCCAGCAAATACAATTAAACCAATACGATCATTTACCAGCCGTTCTACCAGTTTAGAGATTGATTGCTTTGCTTTCTCAAGCCTATTCGGTTGGATATCCTGCGCCAACATAGAATTCGAAACATCCAGTGCAATAACAATTTCTATCCCCTTTCGCTTCACCTCCTGCAACTTTGTTCCAAACTGAGGTCGTGCTACTGCAAGGATTAAGAAAACTAGTGCAGTTACATAAAGTAGAAATTTTACAATGGGTCTGGAATAGGACAAATCAGGCATGAGATCTCTAAGAATATCTGGATCCCCAAACTGCTTCAACCTTCTTCTTGTAAGTCCTCTTCCAAGCCTAAAAATCAAGAGCAGAACTGGTACCAAAAATAATAGGTACAAATATTCCGTATTGGCAAACCTAAACATCTATTTTTCCTGGTTTTATTCTAAACTTTATTAAAACTACTTTCTTATTCAATTCAATTTTAGGGCAATGATCTGAAAACTGTTGTTCTCAATAATCCCTCTCCAAGCAAAAATATCAAAGCAAATAATGCAAATATTAAATATTCCTCTTCTCTTTTGCTAATTTCCTTAACATCAATCTTTGACTTTTCAAGTTGATCAATTTGCCCATAAATTTCCTTCAGCGTTCTATTATTGGTTGCCCTGAAGTATTTTCCATCTGTTACCTCAGCCACCTGCTGCAATACTTCTTCATCTATTTTAACTTCCATATTCCTATATTGAATGCCCATGGGGGTATTTACCGGATATGGTGCCATTCCCAAAGTTCCCACTCCAACCGTGTATACCCTGATTCCAAAAGTTTTTGCAATCTCAGCCGCTGTTATGGGGGCGATCTCACCCTTATTATTTACTCCATCTGTAAGCAATATTATTACCTTACTAATTGCCTTACTATCTTTCAGGCGACTTACTGAGGTTGCCAACCCATTACCAATAGCTGTTCCATCTTCGATCATACCACTTTTGATATCTCTGAACATATTTATTAAAACAGCATGATCACTCGTAAGCGGACATTGTGTAAAACTTTCGCCGCTAAAAACGACTAAACCAATACGGTCATTTGGTCTCCCTGAAATAAACTCAATAGCAACATCTTTCGATGCATCAAGCCTATCAGGCTGAAAATCACGAGCTAGCATACTACTCGATATATCCAAAGCAATAATTATATCTATGCCCTCAGTTGTAACATTTCTCCAATGTTTTGTAGATTGGGGTCGGGCCAACACAACAATGATGAGTGCTATAGCAAGGAGCCTTAATACAAAAAGTATATGCCTAAGATATAACCTGATAGATTTTCTTCCTTTCTGAAATCCCTTTAAAGAAGAAAACTGTAGACTTGGCTTAGATTCTTTCTCTTTAAGAATGTACCAGACAATTACCGGAAGCAAAAGTAGCAACAGGTATAACAAATTCGGTGACTGAAATACTAGATCTTTCATTTTATTTCGCTGGTACTCAAATTTTCTTTCAAATTCTTATTCGGTTTATTTTCATCAAGATTCTCCTCACCAGAGCTTCCCTCATCTTCATCCTGCTCGATGACCTTATCAACTGGTTTGGTTTCATTAATAAAAATATATGCATCGAGTAAGCATGTTTCATTATCCTGAGGCATGGGTTTCATTTTAGCAAACTTAACCAGGTCAGAAAGTGTTAAAATTTCCTTAAGCTTTGCATATAAACGATTGTCGTTGAAACCTGATTTTCTGACCTCCTCCAAAATTTCTTCACTTGTTTGTTCCAGGGCATGAACATCAAACCTACCTTCCAGATATATCCTTAATATTTCTGTAATCCGGGTAAAATATACTTTTACCCTGTTATTTTGCCACAGTTTCTCGCCTTTCAACTTATCCAGTTCTCTAAGTGCTACGATATGTGCTGGTTCATCTGGTTTTTTGGGAACAATTCCCTTTCTTTTTCGTCTATATTTACGAATAAACCGAACTAGAAAAAAGATTATTGCTATAGCCAGCAAAGCTACCAACACATAAGGTAGGACCTCAGCCAAGGTAATTGGTTCACCATAAGGCATCTTTATATCAAAAATAGCCTGGGCAGTATCTAAAGGCATGGTCAGGACAAGAAGATAGGCCGGGTCGGATAGAACATCAATCATATCGTCTCCAGACTGATATGATATTTTTTGTTCTGGAATCTCATAAAACCCACTGTCAAAAGAGGTTATAAGATAATCTTGTCTTACCTGGATAAATTCATCATCGATTTCTAAAGTATCCCTATCAATAGTATTGATTACCTCAATTTTATCAATTATTGTATCATTAAATACCGGAAACGAGATTTTTGCTTGAAGGGGTTGAGCTACATCAATTCTAAATAAAACCTGATCTCCAATAAGTATTGTGTCCCTTTCAATGACTGACCGAACCTGTACTTCTTGTGCGATTCCTGGATGCAAGCTAAGGCATAGAAAAAGGGCAATAAAAGATAAATAGTATTTTATTTTTTCTGAATTCATTGAGTGTAAAACAGTATCCTTTAATGAAGCAACTTACCTGCTCTTAAACAATTTTATTATAGGTTTCACATAATCCTCTTCTGTGCTGATGGATACATTATCCACACCGCTTCTCTTAAACACCTCAGAAACAAACTTATCCTGATTCTGCCACCATTCATGGTAGTTCTTTCTTGATGAGCCAACTGATGTATCCACCCACATCTCTTTCCCAGTTTCTGCATCTTTTAACCGAATAAATCCTACTTGAGGCAGTTCTGTTTCCCTATGATCGAAAATCTTTAGGGCAACAACATCGTGCTTATTGTTAGCTATTTTAAGAGCATCTTCAAAATCTGAACATATAAAATCAGATAATACAAAAGCTGTACACCTTTTCTTAATGGCATTTGTCAGATAACGCAATGGTTCAATAAGGTTTGTCTCAGGACTTTCTGGTTTAAAATTTATTAATTCTCTAATAATATGAAGAATATGCTTCTTTCCCTTTTTGGGTGGAATAAATTTTTCAACTTTATTACTGAAGAAAACCACCCCAATCTTATCACTATTTTGTATGGCAGAAAAAGCCAATACAGCTGAGATTTCAGTAATCATGTTTTTCTTTAACATATTCCGCGATCCAAAAACACTTGATCCACTTACGTCAACCAGCAACATTACGGTTAACTCACGCTCTTCTTCAAAAACTTTCACATAGGGATGACTATACCTCGCTGTCACATTCCAGTCAATATTTCGAATGTCATCCCCATATTGATACTCCCTAACCTCACTGAAAGCCATACCTCTGCCCTTAAAAGCACTGTGGTACTCTCCAGCAAAGATATTCTTTGAGAGTCCTCTGGTCTTAATTTCAATAGTTCTAACTTTCTTCAGTAATTCACTCGTCTCCATATTCTATTGTTCACACCGTGGTTCGAAAATCTTATCAATTATTGCTGAATTTTTGTAACTACAGTAAAAAACCAATCCTCTTTTTCAAGTTGTTTAGTCATTTGATTTTCGCCATCATTAAATGTCCAAAGTGTATCATTTAGCTGCTCATACTTCGTATTTAACTGGTCAATCACTTTGTCTAGCAAACTATAACTGCACATTCTTTTAACATACCGGCATGTGTTGCTATCAGACAAAAACAATAAAATAGTCTGAGTTCCCAGAAAATCCTCATATTTCAAATAATTATATGACTTATTAACATTTGTTGTATTCAAGATGTATTCAGGATATGTACGACTCATTAAGATTTTTATAGAATCTGACCGCATTCCTACTACATCTTGTGCCAAAACCAGATTGGGAAGACAAAATGCAATTAGAAGCTGTATGAATAATATTCTGACCATATCTTTACTAACATCCAAAAAGTGTTCCATTTTATGGAACTTCAATAGTATCTAGTATTTCTGAGATAATGTCTTCGGATGTAATATTCTCAGCTTCAGCCTCATAAGTTAATCCAATCCGATGGCGCATTACATCTCTACATATTTGACGTACATCTTCTGGAACAACATAGCCTCTTCGCTTAATAAATGCAAATGCTTTGGCCGCCAAAGCTAAATTGATACTGGCACGTGGCGAGCCACCATAAGAAATCAGATTACTAAATTTGCTCAGCCCATAATCTTCAGGATTCCTTGTTGAAAAAACAATATCAAGTATATACCTCTCAATTTTCTCATCCATATAAACTTCCCGTACAGTATTTCTAGCTCTGACAATGTCCTCAGGTTTCAAAATTTTATTTGGAGTAGGGAAAGTCATAGCAAGGTTTTCACGTATGATATACTTTTCCTCTTCCTTAGTCGGATAACCAATTACAACTTTCAACATAAACCTGTCAATCTGGGCTTCAGGTAGAGGATACGTACCCTCCTGTTCGATTGGATTCTGCGTTGCTAAAACAAGAAAGGGTTCCTCCAATGGATAAGTCTCTGTACCAATGGTTACCTGCCTCTCCTGCATAGCTTCAAGCAAAGCACTTTGAACCTTTGCCGGAGAACGGTTTATTTCATCAGACAAAATAAAATTTGCAAAGATGGGTCCCTTTTTAACAATAAATTCTTCTTTTTTCTGACTATAAATCAGTGTTCCTAATAAGTCAGCTGGAAGCAAATCAGGTGTAAACTGAATCCTGCTAAACTTAGCATCTATAGTGTCGGCCAGTGTCTTAATTGCCAAAGTTTTTGCAAGGCCCGGTAAGCCTTCAAGTAATATATGGCCGTTAGATAGTAGTCCTATGAGCAAACTATCTAAAAGGTGTTTTTGTCCAATAATTACTTTGTTCATTTCAAGATTCACAATATCAACAAACGAGCTTTCCTTTTCTATTCGCTCATTTAACTCTTTAATATCCACCTGATTATTCATAATTGATTAACATTTATCATTGTTTAAAAAACAGTTTACAAAGCTGCAAAATTTATCGCATAAAACCATTGCAATTCTTGATTGTTCACTCAGTCGAAATTATGAATGCAAATTTCACAAATAATTCAATAATCAGCTGTTAAAAAATGTTAATAATATTCGCAAAAGCAGACTCAGATGCGGACTTTAATTCCCTTTCCGGAATGTAAATAGAACCATCAAATAGATACTTGAAAAAGGAACAGAAATAACACATGTGATTAGTCCACTATTTTTTAATAATTTTATAACCAAAATAATAAACTTTGATTCATAGGTTTTTCATACAACTTTCATTTAAAGGAACCCTCTATCATGGTTGGCAAATTCAACCCAATGCAAATACTGTGCAGCAAACCATAACAGATGCTCTTTCAAAGATTTTAAATGAGCAGATTCAAATAACAGGCGCTGGAAGAACGGATACTGGAGTACACGCCCGATGCTTTTATGCCCATTTTGAGTCAAAAATGGATCTTTCTGCTAGAACCTGGAAGCTGGTATTTCAACTTAATAGTATTTTACCTGATGACATCTCGATTCAACGAATTTTTAAAGTTGAGTCAGATATTCATGCTCGCTTCAGTGCCATTTCAAGAACCTACAAGTATTATACCTCTAAAGTAAAAGATCCCTTTGCAAAAGACTTTGAATATGCATATTATGGCCCACTTTTGGTAAAACCAATGGAGGAAGCAGCTAAAGTGTTGCTTGAATATAGTGACTTTACCAGCTTCAGCAAGCTCCATACTCAAACTGGGAATAATATTTGTAAAATTTCTGAAGCATACTGGCAAGTAAATGGTGACAAGTTGATCTTTACAATATCTGCGAATCGTTTTTTACGCAATATGGTAAGAGCTATTGTTGGTACAATGTTGCAAATCGGATCAGGCAAAATTAGCCCGGAAGACATTCATGAAATTATAAAAAAAGCTGACCGGTCAGCAGCCGGCCCCTCCGCACCCGCTCAAGGCCTATTCCTAACAAATATTGAATATCCAAATAAGCTGGTTTAGTTTGGATAATCTATTTGATAAAATGCCAACCCAACCATTATCAATTAAAAAACATCTACTTTATAACAGGCAACTGTTACATTTCAGTTTACAATAGCTTGGAAGAGTTCAATATATTTTATTGAAACTTCCAACGCTAATTACAGGATTTCAGGGTTAGTTATGAAGAAACTGCTTCGGCAGTTTTTTCTTTGGCCCTTTTTTAGTGCTAGCTATATTGAATTGAAGAATAGTGATCCCCCCATAATGATTCTCTCCATTTGAAGTATCAAACAATAATAGTTAGTCCTTAACTTATATTTTGAGGTTCATAAACTTCCATAACGCTTTTGTAATTCATAAAAAAGATATTCATCAAACAAATAGGAATATTTAAGTATACATTTTATTGGTTCGTCAAAAGTAAAATCTCTCGATTAATAATAATCCCTAAAATGCAGTACAAAACAGTTCTTTTTTTGGTTAAATCAAGAATTAGATTGGCTCTATAGAATGGAATTTTTAGTTTCTCATAATACACAAGGTAAAGCTCTTGTGTATTTAACTCTCGAACCTGAGTGATTATTGGGTTTACAATACCAGGTAAGAGTAGAGCTGCTGGATTCGTCAGGTTGCAATGGCTACCTGGCGAATTCTTTTTTTGCAAATTCTATTAATAAGAAATTAGATTACCTGGTGGGACAACTGGAACAAAAGCAGTAAAAGAAATAAAAACAGTTTACTATAACTAGACTAAATCAACAGCCTCAGGTGGCATCCAGTGAGCATCTTTGCCTTCCCATTTCACATTACATCCGATAGGATTTGTAAGTGGAATTGAAATGGTTTTATCAGCAATAAGATCCTTTAAAGTATCATCAAGATTATTTACTGAAATTCGAGATGCATCTCTTGGACTATCTGTAGCTCTTCCTGTATAGACAAGTTTCCGTTCTTTATCGAAAACATAAAAATGTGGAGTAACCAATGCACCATAATTCCTTGCAGTATCCTGATTGGCATCGGCTAAATATAACCAAGGAAATTTATATTGTTCCATTCTCTTCACCATGTTCGAAAAATCATCAACTGGATAAGTATTAGGAGAATTAGAATTGATAGCAATGAATCGGACTCCATTTGATGCATATTTCTCAGCAGTTTTCCGTGTAATTTCATCAGAGCCTATAACATATGGACAATGATTGCAGGTGAAAAAAACAACCAAAATATCATTCTTTGCAAAATCATCCAAACTGTAACTATTACCATCAGTGGCAGGCAAATAGAAATCAGGAGCTTTTGATCCAATTTTTAGTGTATAAGCCATAATTATTCAATTTTTTAATTTTTAGCTTATTTATAACCCAGCAATTGGTGTATTGGTATTCAGTAATTGCTGCAAATTTTCAAGATCCTTCAAAATGATCTTCCTGATCGCTGGTTTTTTTAAGATTAGTACCGATCTCCAGAACAGATTTTCACCTGTAATGCTAGTATTCAGGTACATTTGTGTTGAATTATCTTTATTCTCAAATACTACATTCATAAGAACGCTCATATGTGGAGGAAAAAGTTTAAAACCCAGCTTTTCATTAAATTGAAAAGAAACTAACTCCTGCAATATTGTATATTTAGAATCTCCATAGTTTATTGTGACCAAATACTTTGCCCCTATTCCATTCATATATCCATCCACTGGCTCAATTTTTTCCAGACCATCGATCCAACTGTGCATCTTTCTTGGATCAATTAAAGATAGAAAAACAACTTCACGAGACTGCTTAAACTGATATTCCTGTTTGAGTTCAGAAGTTTTCGAAAATAGCCCCATGGATAAAAATAATAGAGTAATAATTCCAAGTGAGGGCAATATGTACTTAAGTGCTTTCATTCGAAAAAGTTATCAATAGAAAATTATGGTTTACCTCTGGGTGGTTTTTTGGTGCGTGGTTTTTCGAGGACCTCTTTTAAATTTATGAAATTCTGGTCAAAATTCTTTTGCAGAAACGGTTTCATTATTGGTATAACTGACCTCCAAAAAAGATTATCCCCTTGAATATCATGCTTTATGTTCATCTGGGTACCTTTGTCTGATTCCTCAAAAAGAATATTTGTATTAACGAGAATGTGAGGAAAGATCATTTTTAAGCCCAACTCTCTCTTCCATTCAAATAAAGTAACCTCTTGAAGAACTTTAAGTTCCCTACCTCCAAATTCAAGTGTAACCATGTACCTCGATCCTGGCCCATGAAGAAAACCATCCAAAGCCTCAATTTTCTGAAAACCAACAAGCCACTCTTTCATCATCATTGGGTTAAGCATTGAATAATAGACTTTCTTTGCAGACCTGGAGATGGTAATATCCTGTTCCAACAGTACAGATTTCTTAAACATACCAACCATTAGAAGTAACAGGATCAATAACCCAGTCAATCCACCTATATATCTAAGCTTCCTCATATTTATTAAAAACGTTCTGACAGCTAAATTTTTCTTACTTTATATTCTTGAAAAAAAGGCTATCAGAACAGGTGACAAACATAATCTTTAATTAAGAGACCTACAAATAAAAAATATTGTAAGCCTGTCAATTAACTATTCCACAAAGACCATGCCTTCTCTGCTTGCCCAACTAACATTTGATACCCATTCATAGTCAAAGCACCCATTCTTTTTCCTCTTTTCAGAAACTCAGTTTCATCAGGATTATAAATTAAATCGAATAATAGATGGTTGCTGGTAATTGAACCATAAGGGATATCCGGAAAAGCTTCGATGTTCGGATACATTCCAACCGGAGTAGTATTAATAATTAAAAGATTTTTTTGTATGATTGAAGCATCAATTTGAGCATAAGAAAGAAAGTTATCCCCTGTATTATGCCTTGAAACAATTGTTGTTTCTACTCCTAAACTTTGAAGTACATACAAAATTGCCTTAGAAGCACCACCACTTCCCAAAATTAGGGCTTTATTATATTTCTTATCCCAAACATCACGTAATGAAGATTTGAAGCCATCTATATCGGTATTATATCCGATTAAGTAGGGGGTCCCCCTTTTGCTGATTATCTTTATTGTATTAACTGCACCAATATTCTGTGCATCCTTCTCAATTTCATCAAGATAAGGGATAACTACTTCCTTGTATGGAATTGTTACATTTAATCCCAAAAGTTCCGAAAGTTGCGTAAATACTGCAGGAAAATCCTCAATACACTTAATTTCAAAGTTTCGATATTCAGAATCCTTTATCCCCTCAGATAAAAATTTTTCCTCAAAGTATTTCTTTGAAAAGGAATGTGTTAATGGATATCCAATAAGTCCATATACTTTTCTCATACTTTGGGAACCCTTTTATTTGCTATCCACTCCAGAAATGAAATTGTAAGAACACCTAAGATCATCAAGAAAATTGCCATGATTACCTCTCCGCTAAAGGAATCTGGCAAATACCGCTCATAGCCCTGAATCACAAATGAGCCATCTGATTTTGTAAGGAATTCACCCATTGCATTCACCTGAAAAATTTCCTTTTTCCATGGCCAAAGCATACCCAAAGATCCCAGAATAAAACCAGTTAAAAGTGCCAGAGTAGGATCCCGAAACTTCTTAAAAATCCATGACAATAAATGAGAAAATGCAATCAATCCAAAAATTGATCCAAGTGCTACAGGTAGCAAAATTTTAAAGTTAAAATTATTCACTGCTTCAATGAAAATGAGTTTATAATTCCCCATTAGAATTAGAACAAAGGAGCCTGAAAGACCAGGAATGATCATACTGCATACAGCAACTATCCCACAAATAAACAAATAATAAAATCCATCATTCTCAGCAGCAGGTGACATAAATGAAATTACCAAAGCAATGCTTGTTCCTAATATAAAACTTATAACCACAGAAGCATTTACTTTTTTTATTGTTTTGCCTACAAAGTACACTGAGGCCAAAATTAAACCAAAGAAAAATGACCAGACGTACACAGGATAATCCTGAAATAAGAATTCAAGCAATTTGGCAAATGTCAGTATACTAACGAAAACACCAGCAAAAACGGTAATAAGGAAATCAAGATTAACATACTTTGCAAATTCTTTAAATCTTCCCGAAAAAAACAACTTAAGAGCCTTAATATCAAAAGACTTAAGCGAATCAATTAACTTTTCAAAAATGCCCGAAATTAAGGCAATGGTACCACCAGATACACCTGGAATTACATTGGCGGCACCAATACCAATTCCTTTTATAAAAAGGCTTAAATACTCTTTCATGAATTAGTAATTTAGTCTTACAATATATTGTTGCAGTGAAACAACAACTATGAGTCTAATAAGTTAGAATTTCAATATTGACTTAGCGAATATATTTATCAAGCATTACTTTAACCTTGCTTAAAGATAGAATCCACTTATGATCCTTAAGAATTTTCTCATGCAATCCAAAGTCAAGGGTAAATCCCTGCTCTAAATGGTAAAGCCCCTCTTTTGGAGAATTATTCAAAAGGCTATAAACTGCTAACCAATAATGTATTGAAGGATTATGTGGAAGGAAAGAAAAGGAGCTATTCAAAGACCGAATGGCCTCTGATATATCACCCGTTTCAACTAAGAGCTTAGCCAATACAATCCAATAATTTGATTCAAGAGGATCAAAATCCAGAGCTTTTTGAATAGCATCAATAGCTTCTAGTTTGTTATCCTGCAAATCATATACCAGAGACAAGGCATACCAAAATTCAGCATTATCATTTTCCTTTTCAAGAGCTTTTTTGAAATAGTTCCTACTCAACTTATAATTTTTCTTCTTTAACTGAACCATTCCCATTCCAAAAAACACCTCAGGGGAATCAGGATCAAGGCTCTTTGCTTCCTCATAGTAGTTTTCAGCCTTCTTCAGGTCTCCCAGGTTATCATAACAATCAGCCAGTGAAATTATTCCTTTTATGTTATCACTCTCAATTTCAAGAAACTCAAGATATGATTCAATAGCTTTGGGGAAATTTTGAAGTGAGGCTAAAATATCGCCTTTGGTATAAATCACCGAAGGATTCGTGTCATCAATGGCATAGGCAAAATCTATTGCTGATAAAGCATCTTCAAATTTGTCCATTCTGCTATATACAATACTTAGATTGTACCAGACCATTGCAGAGAAAGGTTCTTTCTCAAGATATTTTTTATATAATGAAGCCGCTTTGGCAAGCTGTCCTGACCGCTCATAACAATAAGCCATTTCATTTAGGCATGAATGCTTGGTAGGATCTATTTTATATGATAATCTAAAATATTTAACGGCTTCCTGGTATTTTTCCAAATCTTGTAAGGAGAATCCAATAAGACTTGCCACCTCATCTTTATCTCCTGGATTCAGAGAAAGAGCTTGATCAAATTTCTGTATAGCCTCATCAGTAAGGCCTGCAATGCTTAATGCAGTTCCAAAGGTTATAAAAACCTCATAATTTGATGCTTCAACCGAGGCTAAATTTTTTAACAAATTTAAGGACTGCTTAATATGGCCTTTGTCAATTAAAAGTTGAGCTTCTTTATGCTGAATGGTGTATGAACCTGGATGTTGACTTAAACCAAATTTAATGGCATCAGAGGCTTTCTTCAACCTATTAGTATTGAGATAATAATCGATTATATCCTCGAACTCATGTACGTCAAAATAGGATCTGGCCCTTTCCCTCTGCATCCTCTCAAACCTGTCGACAGTATGCCTTGCCTCCCCTTCACGAAAAAAAGTATCTTCCTCTGATCTCATATAATCTTTTAAAAACCGGCTGTAAAAGTAGGAATATTTTTAAATGATTCAATACATTTTTTATTAGATACTAATAAAGAAGCAGTTAACTAATCTCAACTTAAAACAAGATTGAAAATAGAAATCAGTGTGTTTAAAACATGAAAAATAAGCTTCCTTTAATACCCCAGCGAGGAGCATCTTCATATAGATAGGTAAGTCGATGAAAAACTTGTATTCGCAATACTTTAAATATATTTTCAACTCCGTAGCTAATTTCAATAAATGGCTTACCCTTCTCAAAAACCCTGTATGTGGTTAGAGGTACTCCATCTAAAGTAGTCTGTGGCAATATTCCCTGCGGATTGCTTTCCGGATCGTAGAACCTATTCTCCATGCTTAATGATCCGTACACCATATTGGTGGAAGCTACAGCCCGAATCTTCAATTTTTTAATAAGCGGTATTTTCCCAAGGATTGCGCCTTCGAAATTATAGAAAAACCTTAAACTTACATTTTGATCTGAAACAAATTCAAGAAAATTCATCGTATTGAATGACTTTTCTGAATATATAAAAGTCTCATTACCAGGCAAAATTTGCAACATCGGGTAGGGTAACTGATTAAATACTTTTATCCCTTCAATTTCATATTTGAAACGCCCTAAGGCAAAGAGTTTAACCTTCTGATTTATTTTTAAAGAAAGTAAATGATAGTTAAAATCACCTCCCAGGAAATCTTTAATCCCAAAACTATAGGTCAGAGTAAACATAGGAGCCCTCTGGGATTCAATACCTATCCTGGTATTATTACTTATAACTACCTTTTCTTTGGGTGCATATCGGGAAACAAATGTAAATCCTGTTGAAGTAATCTCAGATTTCCTTGCTGTTTTCGATTCGTCAACAAAATACTCAAAAACATAATTCCCTAATGGGTAGAAATAATCCCTATTGAAAGCAATTTTTTGATTAAATCCTGGAAAAAGATCAGATTCAATCCAGATGCGGTAAAGCTCTTTTTCCCTCATTTTGTCAACTAAACCCAACTGTGTGGAAAGAGCAAACATATTGTTTATTTCATAAAACCTGTCTATAACCCCTAGCCCTTCAACATCATCCTTATATGTTATACCTACTTTTGTCCAGTATTTTCTTGAGAGAAACCTTTCAACAGTAGCACTATATTTAAACTTATTATCCTTTGTTCCATAAGCACCATAACCCTGAAGCACCCATTTTTTACTAAAATCAACATTCGTTCTGAATCCCAACCGGAATCGATTTCCTTCAACGTCATTTCTTCCGTAAATCAATAAATAGGGACCTATCTCAAAACCTCCAATCCGGTAATATCCATTTACAAGGGTTTCAATTACATCCACATATGTTTTTACTCTTGGAAAATTATTTATTGAGTCAATGCTATTATAGATATTTTGATCTATCTGGCTCAATTTCTCAGGTCTTTTAAGTTGCCAGTAGTCCTGATCATGGTCATTTGCATCGTACTTATACTCAATCTTATCACTATAGAATTTTATATCCTTTGGTTTATTAATATCATAGTTATTATTTACTATGTATAATCTAGCTACAACCCCAATAGTACTATCAAATGCCTGACTAAAATCAGCAATTACTCTAGTCTTTTTAGGGACCCATATATTACTGTCAATAAAAAATAGGTCTTGTTGAACTTTGTATTTATCTACAAAATTCAAATCGGCATTCTTACCTATGTCAACAACAATCCGTTTTAAGGCAAATACTTCATCCTGAATCCATATATTACCTGAAAATACTACATCATTGGATCTTTTTGGTAAAACCCTGATTTCAAAGCATAGTTTATCGTCAATATACACACTATCAATGAGATAATACTTATAATAGGAGAACGCTCCATTTGCGATGGGAGACATCACATTTTTATCCAATATTTTAACCCAGTTGTTGTTAAAATTATAATCATGGAAACTGGTACCTACTATTTGTGCAACAAAATCTGAGACATGTTCAATTCCAACCCCTTTTACGTGACTTCCTTTAATAACCTCCTTTTTCCTCTCAGGGTCTTTAAGGTAATAAATATCTGAAAAGGTTTCAGTAAACAACATAGGCAAAACAAGGCTTCCATCTTCACCAGCGGATACCATAAGGCTATCAAACAAAGGTTTAAAATTTCGCATTGATTTCCTTTGTTTAAAACTATCGCTTATATTATTTAATGCAAGCTCAGTCCTGGTATACGTTTCTGTTTCATATGCATCAAGATTAGAAATATTTAAACTCTGTTTATTTTTAATTGCTTCCCTAATAATTCTATGGGCAGGATTTTCGCCTGGCGTTACAGATACTTCAGGAATGCTTATGGTAGAAGGGGTTAACTGAAAATCAAGCCGTATCAGATCTTTGTTAATAACTGCTTTTGCCTTGGCCAAATAACCCACACAGGATACTTTCAGGGAATCTATGGGTGTTGAGAATTGAAGGCTAAATTTCCCGTCGAAATCACTGATAGTTCCAATTGTGGTATCAGGAAAATATATATTTGCAAAGGGTATGGGCTCATTTGTAGATGCATCGGTGATTTTCCCCTCAATAGTTCTTTTCTGGGAATAAAGTTGCCCTATTGCACAAAAGGCACAAAACAAAAATATTATTATGAAACTTAATATCTTTCTCATTAAAAAAGATGAAAATCATAAATTATTGGGCAAATTAGAATAAAACCAAAATCAACTATTGAAGAGAATCACTTGACTCAGAATATGCCTCCAGAATTCTATCTTGATATTCTTGCAATTCATTTATTAATTTTTGGTTATCTGAGATTTCTTCTTTCAGGTTATTTAACAATACTTCAATTTTACTTACATATTCAGTTCCCTTGTTGTATTGTTTAGAATTCCATTCATCATTTACCAGTTCAATTATCTCCTTTAAGGAGTAATACGCATCATTAAATTGAATAAGATGTTTTGCTGCCTCAACACCAAATTGAGAAACCAAAACCTTCCACAATGAAAACTCAGGATCATAAGCACCCGTATTCCATTCAAAATCAGCTACAGTTGCGTACTTAATTTTATATATTTCAGAAGAGGCTGAACCATTAACATACAAATGAGGGCCATCAACCTTATTCTGGAAGTCATCTGGCACTAACACATCGTATGGTTCAAATAAGTTACACAACTTTACTTTACCAGGATAATAGGCTGGGTATCCCCCATATTTCCCATCCAGACTCCTTGCATACAAAGTATTGTCCCAAATCATAGGCTTCTTACCAATCAAATTAGTATACCTGGCAAAATCCGCTACATCATAGCTAAGTGACCGAACTGTATGGCCTGTCCATATAATAGAAACGTCAGCTGGTATGCCTGGCATCAAATCTTTAAAATAGTATTCTGCTTTACCTCTACTCCTATCTATAAATTCATTCAGATACCAGGGTGGACAATACTCAAATCGAATTGGACCATAATTATTTCTCACCCATGCATGGAGATCATTAATCACATATGAATGAGCATCCTGTAGATTAACAAAACGTGATTTATCTTCTTCTGAATAAAGAACATAGTTTTTTCTATTATCTCCCTCGTGCGGCATAAAATCATCAGCCATTAACATTATCGTTTTGGCACCAGCATCCAGGCCAATTTTATAAACATTTTTTAATTTTCTTAAACTATGGGGGTCTGAATGGACAAACTCTCTCTTTTGTTCAACAGAAATGGAATCAACATTCATTTCATAACCGAAATGATAATAAGGATTCACCATAATGCCCAGGTCAATTACTCCTGTTTCCATACATTTCCGGCCAGCATTCTTTACACCATTTATATACAAATCATCAGGATTATACCACTCTTTCCGACCTTTTGTCTGACCATATCCAACATAAGCTTTATTGAATTTGAGTAAAGTCATTCGATCAATAGAGTTTATGTCTTCCTCCATTTCATTTGGGGTCTGCCAGGATGAAAAAAGGTATGATCTTCCTGTAAAGTCAGGAAAATCAACGATAGAGGCAGTTTGTAGCTGATTCTTCTCAATATCAATAAGCTGAACCAAAGTGGTTGCTGCATAATAATCACCCACAGCAGAATTCCCAGCAAGAATTACAACATTTTGATTTGTATTAAAGGATTTAATTATATATCCCTGTGATTTATCCTTTATCTTATCCAGATCTATTGAATCCTTCAATTTATTGTATAGAAGAGTATGTCCTACACTAAGAACAAGCCCCTGAAAGTTACCTGGGATTTGTCCGGAAAAATCTATTTCAATATTACCCAAGCTAGACTCCAATTGCAAATTTTCCTGGACTTTTTCAATTTGCTTTTTTAATAATTGTGCAGCCATTAAAGTTTGTTTACTTGCATCCAGAGGAACGCTTATTATTGGAGGGATTATGCCAGCCTCAGTCTCTTTGAACACTGGAACTAGTCTTGACTCTTTCACTTGTTTCGGCATGGGAACAAGCAATAAAGTAGGAGAACAAAGGGAATCAAAGTAGGGTTGAAATCTTTCAAGTGCTGTAAAATTCCACTTTGAATACTTAAATTCAATATTATCCACCCACATAGTACCGGTTCCCTTTAGACCAAGAAAGATTCTCACATAAAAGGTCCCATCCGGTAAATCTCCTTCAGAAAATGGATAATTATAGGTTCGGCCCCTTACCTTCCCCCAATCTAAAGTATCAATATGCCAAAAATTCGAAAATGAATATGCTTTAAAGCTTGCATCCATAGTAGATTTTTTATACGGATTTAACAGCATACTTTCAATCTCAACCTTGTTTTTATCGTAAAATTGAACTTTGACATTTACAGCATCATATAGACGTGTTCCAAGGCGACCTGCGTTTGGGTTAATATTTTGCAACTTCACATCATAGTTAAACAAATAATTACCAGGAATCACCCTAATAAATTCGCTAAGAATACCTTCTCCCGGATCATCCGTTTCATTTGCGTGACGACGAGAAACCTTTATTGCATGCTGTCCGTGGCTAACATCTTCTTTAGAATAAAGATCCAGGCTTGTATCAACCCATTCAACCGATCTACCAATTTTTGTCCAGCCCTTAATATTGGCAGAACGATCATCAGAGTCTTTTAAGAAGTATTTCCCTTCTTCAAAGGATGGATTTACAACAAGGTTTTCCTTATCAAACTGATTGCTTCTTACCCGCAAAGGAATAGATTGAGTTTCAAAGGCAGACCATTTTTTGGCTACTTCGTCAATATCTTCACTTCGTTGGCAGCCAATAACAAGACCAATCAATCCCAATATTATCAAAAGGGTCAATTTTGATATAGAGAAATATAGAAATCTAAGTTTCATTGTTATATGTATATTTCAATTATTTTCGAGTATTAAGTTACTTATATTTCAGATAGGATTCAAAAATTATCTCCATCAGTCTTCAAACTTACATATTAAATTTAAAATTTTGATTATATCCTATTTTTCTCAAATATATAACACTTACATAAACACCTGTATTCCTACACATTACAAAACAATTCCACATATAAGTCTGTATTTCAAAATAAATATTTTCTCTTCAAGCAACCATTTTCGGTTTTATTTCATCTATATGTTGAATGGTTTTCATACCCGTTTACCCTTCATAATAATCAACCCTAAGATTTAACACAGGGTTCTCAGAACCAGGGATTATCCCTGGTTTTTTTTATGCCTATATTCGAACTTTAAGCATAATAGGATTTTATCATTGGAAATTATCAGATTTTGAACTATCTTAAAAACAAATTCTGCCAGCATGCTATCCCTGGAAAAACATTGTTGCCTGTTTTTGTTATTTAGTCTTCTCCTATGTATAGATGGGAATTCACAATCATTTCATTTCAGACATCTCACTATTGAAGATGGCCTTTCGCAAAGTACTATTAACTGTATGTTCCAGGATAAGAAGGGATATATGTGGTTTGGTACCCAGGATGGATTAAATAAGTATGATGGGTATAAGTTTGAAATATTACGAAACGATCCGAGCGATACCAATTCGATTTCCCATAGTTGGATCTGGGATGTTTTTGAAGATAGCCACTCGTATCTTTGGATTGCAACCTGGAATGGACTTACTAAATACGACCCAAGAAATGATAAATTCACACGCTTTTTCCAGGATGAGAATAATTCCCAGAGTATCCAGGGAGATAGACCCACGTCAATTTGCGAAGACGAAGAAGGCAATATCTGGATCGGAACCTGGGGAGGAGGACTGAATTGTTATAATCCTCAAACAGGAATTTTCACTCACTTTCGTATGAAAAAAGGAGACTCTGTAGGAATAGCTGACGATTTTATTCGTAAAATATTTATAGACAGTCAAGGAAAATTATGGATAGGTACCTGGAATGGTTTATCCCGTTTAAAGAAAGAAAATGATGGGGAATATAATATTCAAAATTTCCGCCACAATACCGATGATCCAAATAGTCTGAGTTCAAATCAAATAACCTGTATCACTGAAGATAAACAAGGACATCTTTGGTTTGGAACCTTTGGCGGTGGTCTCAATAAGCTAGATCCGGCTACTAATAAATTTAGACATTATAAGCACAATGACAGGGAGCCTGGGAGCCTGAGCAGTAATGACATTAGTATGCTATTAATAGATAGGAAGAGTAATTTATGGGTCGGTACTATCTCTGAAGGACTGAATTTGTTTATTAATACAGATGAAAGCTTCTTGCGAATTCTCAATAATTCAGATGATGAAAGCAGTTTAATAGGTGATAATGTTTACTCCATTTATGAAGATAATTCAGGCCTTTTATGGATTGGTGCAGGAGGGCTAAATATTTATAATCGAGACCAAAACCAGTTTAAACACTTTGTTCATAACCCAAACAATCAAAATAGTTTGAGCAATAACAAAGTCACCTCTTTCGAAGAAGATTCCAATGGTGATATTTGGATTGGAACGGAAACGGGTGGATTAAATCATTTCGATCCCATCCGGAACATATTTACATCCTTCTCCTACCAAAATAACCAAAATTCCATAAGTAGCAATAATATTAGTGCTGTAGTTGAGGATGATTATGGAAATCTCTGGATATCAACAAGGGGTGGTGGAATTAATAAATATAACCCTACATCCAAAAGCTTTAGCCAATATTTAGAACATGGACTAATTCCGGAATCAGAAGGTATGAATTATGTAAACGGAATACGATTTGATAGCCTGGGAGCTTTGTGGTTGGCAACGTATAATAAAGGCCTAATTAAATATGATGTTCTCAATAATCTGTATTCTAAATATACCAGTTCTGTTGATCCAAAAAGCATTTCAGGAGACTACTTATTGAGAATATATATTGATAGTCAGAACAGAGTATGGATTGGATCCTGGGGTGCCGGACTTAGTCTTTATAACAGAGAGAAAAAAAGTTTTACAAGATTTTTGCATAACCAGGACGTTCCTGAGTCAATTTGTGGGAACATCATTCACACAATATATGAAACCAGTATTGGGAACGCAAAGACACTTTGGGTGGGTACAAGCAGTGGACTGTCCTACATGAATATAAGTGACTCAATATCTAATAGTTTCGACCATCTCTTTATTAAAGATGGTCTTCCAAGCAATGTTATTTATGGGATTCTGGATGATAATGCCGGAAACCTCTGGATAAGTACAAACTATGGAATCTGCAAATACAACCCAAAAACTAACTTATTTAAAAACTATGATTATAAGGATGGTTTGCAAAGCAATGAGTTCAATGCGGGTGCAAGTTTTAAGTTAAAGAATGGCGAATTGCTTTTTGGAGGAATAAACGGGTTTAATTCATTTCTACCTGATAGCATTAAGGAAAGTGATTATTCACCCAATATTGTATTTACAGCTTTCAACATATTTGATCAACCCCAGAATGTAAACCAGTTTGTAGATACTACCCAAGCAATAAAACTGGCGTTTAAGGATAACTTTTTTTCATTTGAGTTTGCGGCCCTTGACTTTTCTCAACCTGCAAACAACAAATACAAGTATTTTATGGAAGGAGTTGACAAAGAATGGATTGATGCAGGAACCAGAAGGTATGTAAGCTATACAAATATTGATCCCGGAAGTTATACCTTCAGGGTAAAAGGTACTAATAGTGATGGTGTTTGGAGTTCTAATGAAGCTTCTCTAAAAATAACTATTACACCACCCTATTGGCAAAAAATATGGTTCCAGATACTTTTTGTGTTAGTCTTTTTACTTACTCTGTATGCTATTCATAGATACAGGTTAAACAGATTACTTGAAATTGAACGACTGCGCATTCGTATAGCCAGTGATTTACATGATGAAATTGGATCGGCACTTACCAGAATAGCCATCCATTCTGAGCAAATTCAAAGCAGTAAGGATGATAATAGAATTCATACATCTTCCAGGAAAATTGGTGTGATAAGCAGAGAAGTAATTTCAACGATGAGTGATATAGTCTGGTCAATTGATGCCCGCAACGACTCACTGAATGATTTGCTGGATAGAATATATGATTTCACTCACAATACACTTGCCGTTCAGGATGTAAAAGTATCCTTTTCGCAAAGGGGTTTGGATAAAAGCAAAAAAATCAAAATCAATTTTCGACAAAACATCTATTATATACTTAAAGAAGCCATAAATAACATTGTAAAACATGCATCTGCAACAGAAGTGAACATTGTAATCTTAAATGATGAAAAGAATTTCACCATGCAAATTAGCGACAATGGAATTGGATTTGATCCCACTCAAAAAAGAACTGGGAATGGCTTAAAGAATATGCAAATGAGAGCTAAAAGAATTGGTGGAGAGCTGAGCATGGACACCGACAAGGGAACGAATATAAAACTGATTATGAAAAGATTATAATAGGTATAAATATCCCATACATATGGTATTTTTAGTTTTCATATTTAAAAGTAATTTGCGTGTATGATTCAAGTGGCAATAATTGAAGATGATCAGGTGATCAGGGAAGGCATAGAGGAATACATCAACTACCAGCCTGAAATGATATGTGATTCCGCTAAAGAATCAGTTGAATCTTTCCTGGCAATATTAAACTCTGAGAACATTCCTGATGTAATACTCATGGATATTGGATTACCAGGCATGTCTGGTATAAGTGGAATTAAAATTTTAAAAGAAAAACATCCTCAGATCAATATCCTGATGTTTACAGTTTACCATGATTCACATAAAATTTTTCAATCCTTGTGTGCTGGTGCCTCTGGGTACCTGCTAAAAAATGTACCCTTCCCCGAAATAAAAAAAGCCATTGAAATTGTTCATGATGGAGGTTCCTTAATGTCACCCCAGATAGCCCGAAAAGTAATTGATCATTTTCAGGAAAACAAGAAAAAAACAAAACCTTCCCCCCTCACTGAAAAGGAAAAAGAAATCGTTTTAGGCCTGGTAGATGGTTTAAGTTATAAAATGATTGCCCAGGAAGGCTTTATTTCTCTTGAAACAGTCCGCAGCCATATTAAAAATATCTACAAAAAGCTTCATGTTCACTGCAAAGCTGAAGTTATTAAAAAATCTCTGAGCGGGGAAATATAAGCTGATTTTGCAGTGTAAAACTCATAAGAATTTCTTCTGGTAAATCCGTTGAGATATTTTTAACAATATCCAATTATTCTCCAATCCAAACTTATTGATGCATATCCCATAAACATGGGATTTCAGGACATATTTATAGCTTGTATCTTTCATCATAAATAAAGCTTGTAAATAATAAAAATCAAAATTTATGAAGAAAATTTTACTTTCAGTAATAATCTGCAATTGCTATTTCCTCGGCATCTCCCAGTTTCAGGCTAAAATGAACAATAGCATGTCTGGAAAAGAACGAATCTACACAGTTTACTCTGATTTGAATCAATACCGGTATGATTTCGAAGAGGATGGTATGAAAGGCATTGTGATTGTTCATCCAGCTGCAAATCAGACAGCGATCCTGGTGCCTGTTAAAAAATTTGTTCATAAAACTAACTGCGATGGTATGATGAGCCGTATGAATGACCCGGTTCAATCATACGAAGTTTATAAAAAGCATGGTGAAGAAAAAATTATAGGGGAGGAAACCATCAACGGTTATGAATGTATTGCTAAAGAAATGTACCAGGGCGACACTAAGGTATTTTCAGCATGGTACTCAGAAAAATTAAATTTCCCGGTAAAAATAGTGGCTCAATATGCAGAAAATACTTTTATGGAACTCAAAGACATTAAAAAATGGAAGTCAGAACCTTCCTTTTTTGAGATTCCAGAAGATTATACAGAAGTAGATGAACAAATGCGGCCAATAATTCCTGAACCCCTACCTCCTGAAACATGGGAAACAACT
>JASJGS010000192.1:0-2771 GCA_033791445.1 Bacteroidales bacterium
TGCAACCGCTGTCATAGCATCAAATACCTATGGCAACCTGCAGATTAATTCCAATTTCGACGGTGGAAGCATTGGGACATACACCATAGACAATGAGAACAATGAAATATATTTTACCTTGAAGCATGAGACCTTTGCAAACAGAAAGGTTGGATATACATATTGGGTAAATTTTAAAGTAACTGGCGTATTCGGGGAAAAAATCGTTTTTCATGTAACTAATACTGATAATGCGCCCTTCTTTAGAGATACGGAACACGAATCACAGATGGTTTACAGCTGTGATAGTGAAAATTGGCGCAGACTAACTGATCACTATTGTTCCAATAATTCGTTAGATTTAGTTAGCTGATGCTTGAATTTCAAAATAATTTTCATTATTATTTTCAAATTTTCTCTCAAGATCAATTAAATTATCCTGTGTATTTATTGCACATTTATCTTTGATTATAGCTGCAAATTCTTCACTAAGCCTATCTTCATCTTCGAAAATTGATTTAAAAGTTTTGTGATTTTTCATCGAGACATAATACGGCAATAAGGCGCCAACTGAGGCAAACTCTTTTGTTAAAGCACTACGTCCAGTATTTCTTCTAAGTAGAGACTTAATCAATCGAAAAAAACTTTCGAGACAATTATTTGTTCGTGAAGGTATGAGTGTTGTTACAACTCCAGAAACTGTGAGAACAATCAGCGGTAATTTAAGATTGTTCTGGTACTTGTTAGTTTGGTCACGGAATCTTGACAAGATTTTTATTTTTTTAGGATTTTTGCATGATGAAATTTTTATTTCTATCTCTTCCAAGAAACTCTTGATGTTTTTTGGAATGGCTTTCGCCTCCTCTTCGGTTAATTGGTACCTCTTTGAGAGAGGAGCAAGGGGGTCCTGATCATCTTGCAAAGCCCCTAACATCAACACACCTCGCAATTTGTTGAACCATTTTCGGGAGAATTTTAGCATTTTTATCGATTTTCTAAATTTTGGACTCCAATAACGAGTATTGTTCATCTTTTCAATAAGGGTATTGAAGTTGCAATATTGTCCCTCGATAGAGATATCGGCTTTTGTAAAAATCACATCAATCAACTTTTTGCCCTGGATCAACCGATCGTATAAATCAAGGTACGGCAAATCAAAAGGAATTCCTTTGCCTGAACAAGCTTGTTTGAATCTTAATATCCATTGTAGTATTAGCCGGTAGGTCTGAAGGACATCTTTAGAATGCTCCCAATATTTTTCAATTTCTTTAAAATCCTTACATACCTTCTTTTCTTTTTTATCAATCAAATACTCGACAGATTTAAGTTGCTTATGCAAACTGGATGTAATCTTCCACGTGCTACACAAACGGGTTTTTATAAAGCCATGGTCAGAAACAAAGTCATTTTTGAAAGTTCGTAAAAAATGATAATCACAAAATTTATGCGGTACCTTCTTGTCAAAAGTGTCTTCGGAAACGGAAAGAAAACCTGGTTTCAAATCACTAACTGTTGTCAGAGGGTAACCATATTTGAACTTAACCTTTCTAAGAATCTTTGAAACTTCTTCATAGTTTTCACTCTGAATCATTTCGCTGACAAGAATATGTCTCGAAAGACTATCCTTTACTACAAAGTTAATAATACCGCTCTTTTTCTCAGTAGTTCCATCATAGTGGGCAACAAAACCACCATTCGAATTTATATCTTCTTTGATTTTATACTCATGCTTTTTATGGAACAGTTTACAGAATTCCAAGAAACGTTTTGATATCATCCCGATAGTGCTGACAGGAAAATCAATTTTTGCCGGACTGCATTTTAAAAACGTTTTTATCTCATCCAATTGAAGGTGATCTCGGTATCTTAGCAAACCAACTTTGACGACCATGTCAATAGTTACCCGGTGACCTCTATCCACAATTTCCGTTGCCAATTGAGAGTGATATTTTAATATTTGACTAGAGTCCTCTGAAACGTATTTGTGGTCATTACAAAAGAAAAATCCTTCAATCAGAGTAAATTTGCCAAAATGGAAAGAATAACAATCTTTTCTCGAAGTTTTGAGAAGATTCGTTTTTTTATTGCAAATAATACAGCAATTTTTTTCTGGATAAAGCCTGATTACACACTGAGAAAGCTCTTTAAAGATTCTTTCATTATTTTGAAACCTTGCTCTAAGATATTTCAAAAGAATTAATGCTTTTTTTTTGAGGATAAATCATATTTTAAAATGAGCTGCTCAATTTTCTTGATAGGTACGTGGAATGAATATTTGGCGACAAGCTTTTTCAAGTTGTTCATATCAATCTGATGCTCAGCTAATACAACTTTTAGGACAGCAACAAGATCAGTAATGTTGACTTTCCTGTCGTAATATTCTTCGATATCAATCGGAAGAATCTGCATCTGCCGCTTTTTATTTTTTGCTAATTCCTCAGACAGGTAAATATACTTAGCACCTGATTTAACACGATGGAGGCGATCTTTCTTAAGTAAAATCTGAATCTGTTTTGATATCTTTATTTTTATTATGTTTTCTATCTTTTCCTTAGTGATGCCTTCACTATTATCGATAATACTAACAATCAGATCAAGACTATTCCTATATTTTGTGAATCCAATATCTTTGTAAAACCAGATACCGTTTTTGTCGAATATGGGTATATTGGGTAAAGTAATGAGTTTTCCACGATGTGTATAACTGGTAATGCCCCTTAGGTTTTTAATATCTCTTCGAAGTGTTTTTTCACAATATGAAAAATGAGGGAAGAACTCATCAATTGTTACAG
>JASJGS010000193.1:0-4145 GCA_033791445.1 Bacteroidales bacterium
CAAACTGGGGTACTGCGGATAGTCATTACGCACACACATCCAAATACTCCTACGTATGTAGTACATGCCACTATCAATATGGATCCGGGGGTGATCTGGAAGGAACTCATCCTAGCGGAGGATCTGCTGTGGTTAATTTTGATCCGAATGGGATGGTATTTAGAAATGGAGCAGACAATAATATTCCAACCTACAATGGTGATCAATCATGCAGTAATGTTTATTGTCATAGTGATGGTCAAACCGCCTATAGGGGAACAGATGGGACTATTACCTGGGGTTCCACAGCACCTCAAATTGCAAATTACTCAACTACACCACCCTGGACATCAGCTATAGGAACGATTTCTACCTGTAATGCCTGTCACTCGGGAGTAGGTAATATGTCAGGCGATTATACCATTACCATCCCTGGCCCAGCTGATCCTCAGCCACCTAATTATGGCGGACATAGAAGAAGTCCCCATCAAGACAATGACGATCCCAATCTTGCTGGAAATGGTTGGACTGAAGTAAATTGTTTCTGGTGCCATAATGTATCTGATGGAGGTATTGGTTCTCCTATTTTACAGGGAACCTACGGTACTTCATATCACGTGGATGGGGCTACTCATTTTGATCCAAGATTATTTGATAATGGAGGGACCATGGTTAATGGCACAGGATATAGTTATGAGGGCAACCATTGTGGAGATGGAAGGAGATGCTGGTAATAAGAAAATAATACATTCCCTTTAAGGCAAGCTCAGAAAATACAAAAGGGCTGATCTCCAGCCCCTTGTTATTCTATTAAAAATGCATTATTATCATTTATTCTTATAGAAACTACTCAACCTGTGTAGTTTTCTTTCTAAAATTCTTTTCGTTAAACCAGGCAAATAAAATAATTAGAACCAGTGAACCCACAGTAAAATACACGAATTTTGGAATAGGTACAGCATCACCCTGAGCATAAGAATGAAGTCCTGCCAGGTAATAATTCACCCCGAAATAGGTCATTAAAACCGAAAAGAATCCAACCACCGAAGCCAGGTTAAAGGCAAAATAGCCCTTAAGTCCGGGTACATTTCTCATATGGGTTATAAAAATATATACCAGTGCCGTAATAAGGGCCCATGTTTCTTTTGGATCCCAACCCCAGTAACGTCCCCAGGATTCATTGGCCCAAACACCTCCAAGAAATGTTCCCACAGATAAGAAATAAACTCCCAGTATCAGTGATAGTTCATTAATCTCGCTTAGAGTTTTAATCTGTTTTTCGAGCTTAAATTTGTTTTTATCTGTCTTCATTATGTAAAGAACCAGGTTAAAAAGTCCCAGCACCATACCCGTTCCCAGAAAACCATAACTTGCCGTTATAACAGATACGTGAATTGTTAACCAATAGGATTTTAAAACGGGCACCAGGTTGGTAATCTCAGGATTCATCCAGCTCATATGGGCCACCATTAGCGTTAATGCCGCTAACAAGGAGGCTGCCACAAGGGTAAAGGTAGATTTTCGAACAAATATCAAACCCGACAACATTGCGGCCCATGCAATATAAATCATAGATTCATAGCCATTGCTCCATGGAGCATGTCCGGATACATACCACCGAACGCCAAGGCCAAAAGTGTGGAAAATAAAACCCAACAAAAGGAATAGAGTGGCTATTCGTATAATCTTATCAATACCTTTCTTTTCAGAAAGAACAGATACCAGGAGAAGGATCAAAAGGATAAATCCTATAATTCCATAATATTTTGTAAGCTTATCAAAGATATGGGCCTTGTTGTAAAAAATTTCAAGAGAAATCTTTGATTTGGCTGGATAAATATCACCGGCATTGATTTCCTGGAATTTTTTTATCCCATTCAATATTTCTGTTGAAGTGGCTTCATTCCCTGTTTGAGAAAGAGTATTCACATATAACCCAAGAACTCCGCTTACAAATAAGGAATCCTCTTTTGATGGTTTTCCTGGGAATTCAGCAGGGCCATACCATTTATTGTTTGGATCATTTTTCGCAGGAAATATTCGAAGCATACTCCCTGAATATACCATATAACAAACATTAAGGCGCTCATCTACTTTCATTATTTCCTGGTCGAGTTTTGTTCTCAAACCCGGCTTTTTCTGGTAGGCTTCCTGAACAATAGTGGAAAGCTTATACTGACCCATAGCTGCTAAATCGAAAAAATCGATATAGGAAGCAAATTTATCACTTATGCCAAGCTTCTTACGAATTTCTTCATTGGTAACCTTTATCATCGGAACTCTTTGCCAGTGCTCCGGGTAAAAATACATGCCCATTACTACCTGAACCGAGTTCAATCCATCAACAGATTCCTTTTTTACCACTTTTCGTAGAACATCTGAAGTCATAGATTGCAAAGGCTTAATGCGACCACCCTGGTCCTGAACCAGAATGGAAGAGAGCTCTGCTGCCTGGCTGTTTGAAAGTACATCATGGGCACCGGCTACAGATTGGGCATTCAATGAAGCTGGCAATGCCATACTTAGGACCATCATAAGAGTAGAAACCGAAGCAAGGGTTCCTTTAGAATTGTTTCCGGAGGAAGCCAGCTTTCTAAAGCGACTGTTTTTATTAAACAGGGAAAGTAACATCCCAAGAGTCATTAAAAAGTACCCTATATAGGTAACCGTAGTTCCCATAGAATCATGGTTAACAGATAAAATGGTCCCTCTTTCATCGGTATCGTATGATGACTGGAAAAACCTGAATCCCTTATAATTCAATATATTGTTCATAAAGATTCGGTAAGGTTCTTCAATTCCTCTTTCCCTGTCAATAAGAGTAACCTCACTGGCATATGATGCAGGACTATTTGACCCGGGATACCTCTCCAGCTGAAAGTCTTTTAGAAATAAGGCAAATGGAAGTTGGATATATCTTGGTCCATATGTTAATGATAGTTCGGTTCCACCCAAATCATAGCTGTACTGTTGACCAACCCTGCCCGGTTTTCCAAAACAGGTTATTGTCTCTTGACCTGAAGAAAAGGAAGCTTCCATTACAATTGCATCAAGCCGCACATTTCCATCATTTGGTCCGACAATCCATTCCACCCTTCCCTTATTTAAGTGATCTGTAAGAACCAATTGCGTGTTCTCAATATTATATAGTCTTCTGGTCTCAAAAGGATGCAATTCTCCGGCTGGTAATGTTGTTTCGGGATTAGAAGCCATATCCATCAGGGTAACATCCCTTTTTGATATAAAATATAGCCCATTTTCCTGGCTAACAATATTAAAATCGGCCTCATTATTGTTGAATCCTACAATCATCTCCGAAATCTGCTTAGCATCGCTGGGGCTCATAAGATGGGTTTGCCTCCCCATTGATCCTAATGTTACAATGGATATAACTGATTCACCTAATGGGTCAGGAATCAATGACTGTTCAGCATTGGGAATATATTTTACAAGTTTCAAGTTTACATTTTCATTTCCAACTTTTAATTTCTTCTTAAACTTGTTCTTCTTTCCGGCAATAAATTGTGTTTTTTCATAATGATCCACCTGTCCTGATTCATTTTGTAATCCAATGTATAAAAACGACTGGGAGGATAAAATGCGATCTGAAGCATCATTTTCCCGAATATGCATTGAGCCTTCATAACTTACATAACGGGTTACAGCAGCACCAATAAACATAAACAGAAAGGCAAAATGAAATAGGAATATGCTCAACTTCTTCGTTTTATAAACCTTATTGATGATCATGCTCCCCAGAAGGTTTATTAAAAGAAATAGAAGTAGAACCTCAAACCACCGGGAATTATAAACCGCTGCCCTGGCTGCTGCCGGGCCAAAATCATTTTCAATGAAGGTTGCTGCTGCAGTTGAAAAAATCATTACCAGGAGTAGAAAAGCCATCCATGGCGTTGAAAATAAAAAGTTAAATATTTTTTTCATTTGCTTGTTTCTTTAAAATAAAATCTGCCTCTGTAATACGAGGGGCAGCCAGTTATTAAACATTCCTAAAATTAAAAACAGGAACGATATGTTTTGAGGGTGTAAAAATATACAAACAATCGAATATCGAGTAATTTAATTGTTATATATCATATAAATTTGGATTTTCAAACTTCCTTAAAAAGTCAAACTAGATTAAATAGCTTTTGTTAATTAAAGTCAAC
>JASJGS010000194.1:0-16152 GCA_033791445.1 Bacteroidales bacterium
CATCACCAGAAACAAGGCCTGAAACTTCTTCTCCACTGAAATCGTAGAGCAGTGTCTGGCCACTTGCATTTAGCTGGTAATTATTAATTGTTAATTCAAGGTTTTCAATGGCTGCAGTAGTATCAATTTCCTTGCTACAGGAAGTTATTATTAAAATTGTAGACAGTATTACTGAAATCAATATTCTGCGTCTTATTTTTTGCATTTTTTTGCTTTTCATGATTTCCAAGTTTTTGATTTTTCACTTCAAACCTAGGTGATCATCGCATTAATGAAAAAAATATTCAACAGTCTGGATGTATTTATCTACTAACTGGAGTATTTTATCATTTAATATTTTGGGAAGTAGGATAGATTTTGTGCTAAGAAGATTATGGTGATCCTGGAATTTCTTTAATTATGGATTTTTTTTAATTTCAAGTTATATTTAAAATGTTTGCTTAGATTTACACAGGAAGCAGATTTTATATTAAAAAATTAAAAGAGCGCAAAAATTAAGTTATAACTGGTTTTGAAGAGAAATTTAAACCTGCTGTTCCAAAAAAAGTTTTACTTGTTATTATTGGTACAATGTGGTTTTGTGTGGGAATCATGCTGGTCACAATGGCTGTTCACTGGTTGTACATATATGATGGTAACCCCTGGATATTTGGTGTTCCGGGATTTATTGCAGGATTAATCATTCATCATTATGGATTCCTTAAAATTGCAGATAAAAATTTGGATCGTATTTCAAGATTGCCAGGGAAGCCAAGTATTTTCTCATTTATCTCATGGAAAAGCTATATCATTATCATCATTATGGTTGGAATGGGAATAGCTCTTCGGCACTCTCCAATACCAAAACAATATCTTTCCCCAATTTACTTAGGTATTGGACTGGCACTATTTCTTTCAAGTATCAGGCAACATTAAAGGGTATAACAAAAGATAAAATGCATTAAAACGCATTTTATCAATACCGTTAAACGGATTAAATTGTATCTTTTCTCTTTTTTCCTTTAAACCAGCGTCTGGGATCTAAATACGATTTGTACCTGGTAAATAGTTCTTTTCCAAGCAAAAAACCACCTACCCAGAAAAAAACTTCCATAACTACAAAGGCTGCTCCGGAACCCATTACTTTAAATTTGTTTTCTAAATTTAAAAAGGGAGTTAATAACATAGCTGCAAATGCCAATCCGGATAAGAGGATTAAAACTATTCCTAGTTTAACAGACCTGTTTTTTTTCACAATTCAAAGTTAAAAATTTCCTAAAGTATGTTTTTATAATAAGATACTAATACATTCCTGCATTTTTTGTAGTTTTTCAATCCTTCGTACTCTATGGAATTTAATTCATGCACCAGAGTTAAGTGGGCCTAATTTTAATACATGCTGAAAGTGGCCTTCTATATGAGAAAATGTATGTATTTTTAAATTTCAATTATTTAATCTTACTCAACCAATGAAAAATTCCCCTTTATTCAAGATGACGATTCTATTGAGTTTAATTATTACGCTGATAGCCTGTAAAGATGCACAGGAACCGAAGCAATCTACCCCTGAAAATGTTCCCCTAGCTTCCCTTGTTTTGGATACTCTTGTTCATAGCTATCCACTGGACTATATGAAGAGTCTGGATACGCTTGATGCTTCCGGAAAGCTTAAAGTTGGATCATATAAGGATATCCTGGAGTTATTTGAGAATCTGAATTATACACCTGAAGCCTGGCAAGACGGAATTCGCGAAATTCCCCGTGTGTACATTACTGAAATAGGAGATAGATGGGGAACTACAACCACAAAAGAAATTACGGTCGAAAACAAGAAAAGGATTTTTTTTTTCGTGGAATTGCGCCACTGATATTGCGCTCCAATGAGTTGATCATGGAAGACAGAAACCGATTGGAAAAAATAAGATCTTCATTTCAGGAAAATGGCTCAGTGACCGAAACAGATCAAATTTGGATTTTTAAACTTGCGAAATTGTATAAGGTCAAAACCAGTGAAGATCAGGTGACCGATTCCATAATGGAAGAATTATGGAAAAAAGTGGATATCATTCCTGGCTCTCTGGCATTGGCACAGGGAGCTGAGGAAAGTGGATGGGGTACTTCCCGTTTTGCTGCCTCCGGCAATGCTATTTACGGACAATGGTCCTGGGGCGAAAATGCCATGACACCAGAGAAACAACGAAAGGAGCTGGGAAATTACGGAATTGCTTCTTTTGGGTCATTGCAGGAATCCGTAAGTGCCTATATGATCAATCTCAATACCCATAATGCCTATTCCTCCTTGCGGGATAAAAGAGCTGAGCTTCGGAAAAATGGGGAGAAGCTCAACGGGTCGGTACTGGCTGAAAAATTAGATAAATATTCAGAACGGGGTATGGAATATGTGAATGGCCTTAAATCAATGATGGAATACAACAAACTCAGTCCGGTTGATGATGCTTACTTATCAAAGGAAGCAGCTATTTATCTGTTTCCGTCAGCGGCTGAATAATCAGGATTTTTCTGAGTTGTACTATTGTAGCTGCGTTACTGCAACTACATAGTTTTTTCCATATTTCTTCGCACATTTGGGACAGGTGGTGTAAAAGAAATAGGTCTTATCTACCTGCTTCCCCTTTTCTTTTACAAAAGATTTCATTTCCTTTTCCCATTTGGGGGCTTTATTGAAGGGTCCATCAAATACCTTGGTTACATAGTCACCACTCAACTTCACCATTTCATGTCCGGGAACATCTTTGCTTACTGAGAAGTAATGCTCCCCCACCCAATTAGATGGATCATAGGATAACACAATATAATCATCCTCGTTAAATGCCTCGGCTTTTTCTATGTCAGAAAAGGTTTTTGGAAAGACTTTGCCAAAATTAATTGGAATATGAAAAATACTTTTGGTTTTAGCTTTAACGAATAATTTATCATTGAAATGTAATTCCTGCTTATCCCAATTGCTTGGATCAAATCTTGGACAACAATTGGTAGGATTGTCGCTCATATCAATTTTCGGTAGGCTATTTGTTTCCATCATAGCATTGTGTTTTTAATTGTTAATCAGTGGGTAACGAATATAAACAATTTTACCCATAACGACCAAACCATTTTTAAGCCCAGGTTGCTTTGTGAAGTAATTATAAAACAAAACCTAGCCGTGTTAGAATAACTGTAAAATAAGTAGCCTCCCTCCCATATTAGAACATAATATACAGGCCTCCCTTATTGCAAAAAAGATACCTTAATAAATTGTTTAGGTCAAGTAGTATAATGGATTATATATTAGTGCTTTATGATATTGTTTTAGCTGGATTAATTTGAAGCAAAAGGCTCAGCTGCATGATTGATTTATAGTGGATAATAGCGAGTTTAAAATAACTTAAAATACCCCTGGTTGATAACATTCTGTTGCCAAACATCCTCAAATCTTAACTTTTAAATCAAAGATTATTTAACTTTAGCCTGTAGAATTTAGGATATAAACAAGTTGACAGTCATTTACCCCGAATTCAAATATTATGAGAAGACAACTCAATTATTTTTTAGGAATTGCTTTGCTGATAGCTCTCGTATGGGGATGCGCTTATACTTCTAATCAAGAAGAAGTATTGGCTATCAAAGATTACCGCAAGCAGGCGGCCCCTGAAGACAAGTTGGAGGGACATAGCTCTGGTGATGTTGAAATATACAGATCCATCTTTATGGGAGAAGGTTATAGCGTGAACTTCTATAGTGATTATACTGGTGAGCTTATATCCCATAATGCTTTCTATGGTTCGGAAGAAGATTTTGACCAGGCAAAGTATAAGTGGAAGAACGATACCACTGTAATAATCGGTCTAATAAACTCAAATACTGATACCGAAATTTCATTTGAAGTATTTGGTAAGGGCAATGCCACAGGGATGTCAACTGATGAATAAGAACTTTTCCAAAAACTGTCAATAGTGACTATATTACGGATCCATTCTAAAGCATTTTAAATATATACGAAATGAAACATATACTACTCATGCTCTCTCTGCTCACTTACATCGCGAATGCGCAGGAGATAAAAGTAAAGAGAATAAGGCAGCTCACACCCGATGCAGTGGGTGAATATGCTGTTTCAGGGATTTCACCCGATGGAAAAAAACTGCTTGTCACCACACTCAACTCAAAAGGCCTTTACCTTTTAAATATCAGAGGTGGTAAGACTCGCACGATAAGCGAATTGGCCGGAGCAGGATATGGACCGGTTTTCTCTCCGGATGGTCGATATATTTGTTTTAAGTCAGATGAATTCTCCAATAAATTGAGGGTATCATCAATTCAAAAGGTTGATTTGACGACGGGTGAAACTGAAACGCTTGAAAAGAATAGCAGAAACCTTACCCAGCCACTTGCAGCAGGGAATAATGTTGTATATATGGCAAACGGACTTCATCAGGTGAGAGGATTTCAGGACAATGGCCTGAAAAGTACTGAAAAAGAGACCTATGTAATGATTGAGGACCTTGGCCTGGTATTGTACATCAATGCTGTGAAAAAAACACTTAATCCTGGCGGCGATGGCTCCTATATCTGGGCTTCCCTGTCCCCTGATAAAACAAAAATACTCTATTATTTAGTGGGCAAAGGAACATTTATTTGCGATCTTGAAGGAAATATACTTAGCTCCCCCGGAAAACTAAATGCTCCTAAATGGCTTACTAACCAGGTAATTGTCGGAATGGATGATAAAGACGACGGTGATAAAGTTATCTCCTCCGAAATAGTTGCCTGGTCTCTGGCTTCCGAAAAAAAAATCAATCTTACCTCAAGCGCTGAGAGAAATGAGATGTTTCCTTATCCCTTCCCCAAGGGTAAAAAGATTGCTTTCAGGACCCCTGAAGGTGAATTGTATATTATGAAAGTTAAGGTACGATAATTATATTCCTGATGATGAAAGAGAAGCTTCTTTTATGGGTATTGCTCCTTAGTGTATCGGTATCAATTGTAGATGCACAGACAACTGACTTTACGGGCCACAAAATCTTTATTAACCCGGGTCATGGTGGCTATGATTCCGACGACCGGCATATCCTGGCCACAGATTTCTGGGAATCGGAAGGAAACCTGGTAAAAGGTTTATTTCTCAGGGAGTTGTTGGAGAATCTGAATGCCACGGTATACATGTCCCGCACAACCAATACCACAGACGACGATCTTCCTCTTTCAGTAATAGATGAAATGGCGAATTCGGCAAATGTTGATTTCTTTCTCTCTATTCATAGCAATGGTTGGGATGGCAAACAGAACCAGCCCCTGATGCTTTTCAGAGGCTATGATGATCAACCGGTTTTTGCGGATGCGAAAAGCATGGCTGAAATTATATGGCAGAAGATATATGAAAAAGGCAACTGTTGGACCAGTTCAAGCCAGTATGTAAAGGGAGACTGGACATTCTATCCTCAATGGGGTGATAAAGTTGGTCTGGGTGTTTTGCGCACCCTAACAATGCCAGGAGTCCTTTCCGAAGGTTCCTTTCATGATTATATACCTGAGTCATGGCGCTTGCGTAATACCGATTTCCTGCATCATGAGGCATGGGCCTTCCTTCGATCCTTTATTGAATTCTATGACATAACGCCTGTTAATCAGGGTGTTATAGTCGGGGTGGTCAGAGACAGTCTTAAGACCCCATCATGGTATTTCAAGGCAGGAACCCCGGATGAAAAGCAAGCTCTCAATGGAGTAAAGGTGACCCTGATCCCGGGAAACAAGATCTATAATGTCGATACCCTGAATAATGGCTTTTTCTTTTTTGACTCCCTTTCTCCCGGAGAATATAAACTCTATTTTGATGCTTTGGATGAGTACTACAGAGACTCTTTACTAGTTACTGTAACTGCAAACCAAACAAGCATTTCTGACATGTATTTACAATATGATACAACCCTTGTACCGGAGCTTCTCAGTCTTTCACCGGATTTGGCAGACAGTATTCCATCCAATCAGGAGTTTACCTTCACTTTTAGTATGCCTATGAACCCCGATTCTGTTCAGAAGGCAATTCAATTTGACCCGGAAGCCGTTTATAGTTATACATGGGATGATGATTATAAAGTCCTCAAAGTAGAGCCTACTGTGGGTCTTTCATCCAAAACGGATTATACCATAAAGGTCACGACCACAGCCTGTTCAAAATGGAATGTGAAGATGGATTCAGAGCAGCAATTCAGTTTTGTCACCTTTTACAGACCACATCTCATTATTGAGAGAACATATCCATCTGAAGGGCTGACAGAAGTGACGCTTTACCCTCAAATAAGAGTATATTTTGATGCTCCCATAGATGAATCATTAGCAAGCTCGGAAATCCGGCTGCTGAATGATCAGGATCAGGAATTGACAAAGCTAAGGGAGAAATTCATCATTGAATCAGGGAAAGGAGCGTATTACTTTGAGACTGACCAAGCCTTAGACCTGAACAAACAATATACCCTTTCCATTGGTTCCGGGATTGCTGATGAAACCGGGATTACTCTTGGTGAGGATGCTGATATTTCTTTTACAACGCGTTCAAAAGAATACAATACCGGAAATCTGGTAGAGCCCTACGAAGTGATATCAAATTTCTGGGATCCCGAGACAAGTGGAAGCACTGCGGGGACAATTAATGAACTAACAACTTTCACAGCATCGTCTGATGTGAAGTACTCAGGTTCCTATTCCGGAGAATTGAATTATGTTTTCAGTGGCACCAGTGGTGGTGTATGCAGAGTGTTTAATACAAAGAAACCTTCCATTGGAAGCAATGAAAGTTCCGTTTTTGGCATCTGGGTTTTTGGTGACTTAAGTTACAATATTCTTGAATACTGGTTTTACTCACCGGGGACTACAAATCAGATAGCCTATGTGGATACCATTGACTGGGCAGGTTGGGATTTTAAAACCATTCCTTTTAACTCCATTCCGGGAAGTGGAGAGATGCTGTTTCATAGTACAGTAATAAGGCAGGCAGATATTGGTACTACAAACGGGACTGTCTGGTTTGATGATGCAACGGTTTTTGTACCCACAGGTATAGAGGATCAATATGCTGAAAGCCTGGATATTATGTTTTATCCGAATCCGACAACAGGTAATGGAATAGTACGCTTTACATTAGCAGAAAGCTCCCACGTAAGAGTGAGCCTTTATAGTCTTGACGGGAAGAAAGTAGAGGATCTTTGTAATGTAAATCTGAATGCAGGTCTTCAGGAAATTCCCTGGACCCCTACCTCTGTGATACCTAATGGAGTATATCTAATACGAACCGAGATAAGGCCACTCAGGAATGATTCCCCTGTGACCCTTACAGGACGATGGGTTCTTGCAAGATAACAGATTTCACTATTTATATGGAATAACCATTCTATTAAACAGCGCCACAATAAACGGTAAAAGATACCTTGTTTTTTTTGTGCAGAATGATTTATACATTTGTTGATATGCCTTCTACAACACTTCATATCAAAAACATGGTCTGCAACCGCTGCATTAAGGTTGTAAAGGATGAATTTTCCAATCTTGGAGTTGATATTAAATCGATTGAACTGGGCGAAGTGGAAACAAAGGAAGACCTAAGCCCCAAAAAGCTTGAAAAAATAAGGCAGGTTCTATATGACAATGGATTTGAACTAATTGATGATCGTAAAAGTCAAATTATCAATAGAATAAAAACACTTATTATAGAATATATCCACTACGATCGTGGGATTCCAAAAAATGTGAATCTTTCGGATTTCCTGGCTAGGGAATTGGATCACGATTATTCATATCTGAGTAACTTGTTTTCCTCAGTGGAGGGAATTACCATTGAGAAATACCTGATACAGCAGAAAATTGAGAGGGTAAAAGAATTGCTGGTATATGATGAATTGTCATTGAACGAGATATCATACCAGCTGGGCTACAGCAGCGTTCAGCATTTGTCAAACCAATTCAAAAAAATTACAGGTTTGACTCCATCTCATTTCAAAAAGATAAGAATTAATAAACGAAAACCGCTTGACAAGGTCTAGTTGTGGGAACCTGCCCTTTGAACCCAAAAATTTTATAACTTATTTCCATAATCCTGTAAACATTATGTGGTTTTAGTTTGTTTCCTTTGTATCTACGGTATTTTGTAAAATGATCAAAAAGATAGTACATATCATCCTTGCATTTTTTATCCTTGTTTCTACTACAGGATTAACAATTAATTTGCATTATTGCCACGATCAGTTGTATGATCTTGCAGTCCTTGCTCCTGCCCACAGTTGCTGTGACCCGGGTGCAGAGGTTCAATGTCATTCTACTGAGGGATTAAGTGATATGAATCATTGTAAAGATGAGTCACTTGCCCTTGAATCGACAGATGATTACACCATATCTTCATTTGCTTTCAATTTTGAGAATTCATACAACTTTGATATTCTTCTTTCATCTGTTTTGTATCATTCTTTTCAGAATTCAGACAATTCTAATTCTTTAGATGCAAGCTGGTTCTATAAACCACCGCCCTATCAGGAGGTGATTCTTTCTCAAATCCAGTCTTTTCTGATTTAACATTCTATTCGGGGATACCATGGCCATTACATACCAGTATGGGTCATTTTGATATGCGTTTGAACTGATTCTTCAATGCTATACCCCATCTTCCAACTTGAAAATCATTTTTTCAATTTTCATTGGTCTCAAAGACCCAATTAATTACAACATGTTAAATAAGATAATCAGATTCTTCCTGGAGAATAAACTGGTAACCATTCTAATGGTACTTGTTTTTATTGGATGGGGAATGATCACTGCCCCCTTCGATTGGGAAACGGGAATCCTTCCACGCAATCCGGTTCCCGTTGATGCCATCCCTGATATTGGTGAAAATCAACAAATCGTATATACGGAATGGCCGGGTAGATCTCCACAGGATATAGAAGATCAAATATCCTATCCATTAACTACCTCCCTGCTTGGAATACCAGGCATTAAAACCATTCGTAGCAACTCCATTTTCGGGATATCGAGTATCTACCTAATTTTTGAGGATGATGTGGAGTTCTACTGGAGTCGTACCCGCATTCTTGAAAAATTGAATTCCTTACCTGCCGGTACTTTGCCGGAGGATGTTAATCCAGCCCTGGGGCCAGATGCCACTGCATTGGGACAGATTTATTGGTACACTCTGGAGGGACGTGACAAAGATGGGCTACCAGCTGGTGGTTGGGATCCCCATGAATTGCGGACGATTCAGGATTTTTATGTACGCTACTCCTTAACTGCCGCTGAAGGCGTTTCTGAAGTGGCCTCCATTGGTGGTTTTGTAAAAGAATACCAGGTAGATATTGACCCCATTGCTATGAAAGCTCATGGGGTAAATTTATCTGAGATTATGGCAGCCATTCAAAACAGCAATTTGGATATTGGTGCCCGAACTATTGAATTTAACAGAGCCGAATACCTGGTGAGGGCCCTCGGCTATATCACCAGTCTTGAGGATCTGGAGAAAAGTGTGGTTGCAGTCAATAACAATGTGCCCATTCGCTTAAAGGATGTGGCAAGAATTAATTTTGGTCCGGCCACACGTAGAGGCGGATTGGATAAAGGGGGTGCAGAGGCAGTTGGAGGAGTTATTGTTGCTCGCTATGGTGCCAATCCGCTGCACACCATTGACAATGTAAAAGCTAAGATTGACGAAATTGCACCTGGGCTGCCTTCAAAAACATTGGCTGACGGTACCGAATCAAGGGTGACTATTGTACCATTTTACGACCGGACAGGATTGATCAAAGAAACCCTTGGAACACTGGAAGAGGCGATATCGCTGGAATTGCTGATTAGTATCCTTGTGGTAATTGTCCTTATGCTTAACCTGAGAGCTTCGTTCCTAATCTCCAGTTTGTTGCCATTGGGCGTTCTGATTGCCTTTATTACCATGCGCCAATTTGGGGTGGATGCCAACATTGTGGCCTTATCTGGCATTGCGATTTCCATTGGAGTAATGGTGGATGTGGGAGTGGTTTTTACTGAAAACATCGTCCGGCATATGGAGATGCCGGGCAATATTGCAGCTCGTGGGAAAAAGTTGTTACAGGTCATTTACGATGCTACAGTGGAAGTGGCGGGCGCCGTTATCACGGCTCTTGCAACAACCATTGTGAGCTTCTTACCTGTTTTTGCAATGGAGGCTGCAGAAGGCAAGTTATTTAAGCCCCTTGCCTTTACCAAAACTTTTACTATGCTGGCAGCATTGCTCATAGGCCTGGTTATCATTCCTACCCTTGCGAACCTGGTTTTTTCAATTCGATTTGACAGGAATAGGTACAAGAAAATCTTAAACCTGGTAGTGGCCATAGTAGGTCTGGTCATCTCTATTAGCACAGGATATTACATAGCACTGGCCCTGACTGCTTACGGGCTCAATGCCTACTTTAGTGATAAGTGGCCCGAAACAAAAAAGTCGGGGGTAAATATTATTAACATAATCATCACAGGAATTATCATCGTATTCTTTCTTACAAAGGCCTGGATGCCCCTGGGCGCCAAGAACTCTCTGTATGTAAATCTCATATTTGTAGTTGCTATTGTTGCAGTTGTATTGGGAGCACTATCCCTTGTAGTATACTTTTATCAAAGGATTTTACAGTGGGCTCTGAACAATAAATGGAAATTCTTATTACCCCCTGCCTTAATTGTTCTGTTTGGGATTAGCACATGGCTGGGATTCAATAGTATTTTTGGTTTTATGCCTGAATTTATGAAGAAATCAGCCGTTTATCAGAAAATGGACACAGCATTGCCCGGACTAGGAAAAGAGTTTATGCCTTCGCTGGATGAAGGATCTTTTCTGCTTATGCCAACTACCATGCCTCACTCAGGGATTCAGGAGAACCTGGAGGTAATCAAGATCCTCGATAAAAGGGTAAATGCTATTCCTGAAGTGGAGAGTGTAGTTGGGAAATGGGGACGCGTAAATTCGGCCCTGGATCCTGCCCCCACATCTATGTATGAAAATCTGATTAATTACAGATCGGAATACATACTCAATGAGAAAGGACACCGCCTACGCTTTAGAGTGGACAAAGAGGGTGCCTTCGAGCTAATAAACGGAAATAAGTACCATCCAGAGAATGAAGATTTCCGGGTTATTGAAAGAGAGGACCTTATTGAAGACAAAAAGGGGGAATATTTCCGTCAATGGCGGGACGAAATTAAGTCACCAAATGATATATGGGATGAAATTATCAGACAGGCATCCGTTCCCGGCTTGACTTCAGCTCCCAAATTGCAACCCATTGCCACAAGGCTGGTCATGCTTCAAACGGGTATGCGCGCTCCTATGGGCATAAAAGTGTTCGGCCCGGACCTGGAGACCATCGAGAAGGTTGGACTTGAAATTGAACAGCTACTGAAGCAGGTAGAAGGAGTTTCTCCCATGTCAGTATTTGCCGATCGCGTGGTGGGGAAGCCCTATCTTGAAATGGAGATTGACAGAGATGCCATTGCGCGATACGGATTAAGCGTTAGAAACCTTCAAAATACTTTAAGTGGAGCAGTGGGTGGAATGAAACTAACTACTACCGTTGAAGGCAGGGAGAGATTCCCGGTTCGCATGCGATATGCTCGTGAATTTAGGGACAATCCTGAGGATTTGAAAAAACTGCTTATCCCTACTCCTTCCGGAGCTCAAATACCACTTGGTGAATTGGTTACTATGAATTATGTGCGTGGACCACAGATGATTAAAAGTGAAAATACATTCCTGGTAGCTTATGTGATCTTTGACAAGAAAGAGGGATTTGCTGAAGTGGATGTGGTTGAAAATGCACAGGATCATTTTAATGAACTATTAAAATCAGGCGATTTTGCACTTCCTGCCGGAGTTAGTTATGTGTTTACGGGAAATTATGAGAACCAGATTCGTGCTACCAAACGCCTCCTGATTGTTGTCCCCATTTCACTTATCATCATCTTCTTAATCCTTTATTTTCAGTTCAAATCGGTCACCTCAACTTCTTTAATCTTTACTGGCATTGCAGTTGCCATATCAGGAGGATTTATAATGCTATGGCTTTATGGACAACCATGGTTTCTAGGTGGCAGCGTGGCCGGAATTGACCTCAGGGATCTGTTCCAGGTGCATACGATAAATCTCAGCGTGGCAGTCTGGGTTGGTTTCATTGCCTTGTTTGGGATCGCTACAGATGATGGAGTACTTATTAGCACCTACATTAAGCAATTAATGGAAAAGAATAAGCCTGAATCAGTAGCAGAATTACGGGCGGTAATAGTAGAGGCCGGATCAAAAAGAGTACGCCCGGCTATGATGACTACAGCAACTACACTCATTGCGCTTTTACCTGTGCTCACTTCCACTGGAAAAGGTTCCGATATAATGGTTCCTATGGCCATTCCACTTTTTGGCGGCATGACCATTGAAGTATTGACCATGTTTATTGTACCGGTTCTCTATAGTATTTGGCAGGAAGGCAAAATAAAACGAGAACTGAAAAAACTCAATATTTAAAATCATGAAAAAACACATATATACAATAGGACTTTTCTTCTTGCTGATATCCTCAGGGCTTTATGCTCAGCATGAATTGGAAAGCTATTTGCAATCAGCGGCGGAGAACAATCCGGGATTGAAGGCAAAATTCAATGCTTACATGGCTGCCCTTGAAGTGGCTCCACAAGTGAAGGCTTTACCAGATCCAAACCTGGCTTTTGCTTATTTTATAAGTCCGGTTGAAACCCGGGTTGGGCCACAGCAATTTAAGATCTCTGCTTCTCAAATGTTTCCCTGGTTTGGAACCTTAAAAGCGAAGGAAAATATTGCCATACAATTGGCAAAATCTAAATACGAGGTTTTCCTGGAGGCTAAATCGAACTTGTTTAATGAGCTTAGATCCACGTATTTCAATATCTACTTTAATCGAAGAGCCATTGAAATCACCAGGGAGAACCTTAGCATACTGGGTACTTTTAAGAAATTGGCAAACATTAAGGTAGAAGCCGGAAAGGTCTCTGCAGTGGATGAATACCGAATTGAAATGGAAATCGGTGACCTTGAAAATCAATTGGCATTGCTGGTTGATAAACAATATGTGTTGGAGCTTATGTTTAACAATTTTCTGAATGTGGAAAAGGAACAAGCGATAGTAACTCCAGCTATACTCTGGACCGATGACCTAAAGTTCGGAAAAGAACAGGTATTGGATTCCATTCGGGCAAATAACCACCAGTTACTTGTACTCTCCATGCAACAAGAAGCCCTGTCCTTTAGAAAGGAATTGGCCAAAAAATTAGACAGACCTGGCTTTTCTGTTGGATTGGACTATACCATTGTTGGAAAGGGTGCCAACAACCTTGCAGGTACAGATGCCTTTGTTTTTCCGATGGTAGGTATTCGCATTCCTCTTTATCGAAATAAGTATAAAGCCATGGTAAATGAGGTGGTCTATCTCCAGGAATCCAAGGATTTCGAGAGAACCGAAAAGGTAAACATCCTTGAAACAGTTCTGGAAAATGCATGGAAAGAATACCAGGATTCTGACAGAAGAATCCACTTATATATTTCACAACGGGAACTTGCCGGTCAATCTATGGAATTGCTTGAAACAGAATACGCAACAGGGAGAAATAGTTTTGAAGAGATCCTCCGAATGGAGCGCAAAGTATTAAAATATGGTCTTGAACTTGAAAAGGCCAGATCTGATAAGCAAGCCGCAATATCATTTGTCAACTATTTAATGGGAAAATAATCATGAAAAATATAATAAAAAGCGTAAAAGAGAATTACAAATTAGTCCTGGTGGTATTCATTATCGGATTATTTCTTGGTTGGATTGTTTTCCACCCGTCAAAGGATGAGGGGACATCGGAAATTCAGATTGAGGGTCATGAAGGGCATGATGATGCTGTGGAATCCCCTTCAACCTGGACATGCTCCATGCACCCACAAATCAAACAGGATGCACCTGGTCAATGCCCTATATGTGCAATGGATCTTATTCCTCTCAATACAATTCAGTTAACAGGCGATGACCTTGATCCTAATGAAATAGTAATGACAAATTCGGCAGCAAAACTGGCTGATATTGAATCTATGATGGTTGCTAATGGAACCCCACAAAAGACAGTTTATCTGCAAGGAAAAGTGCAGGCCGATGAAAGAAACATTGCTGAACTTACTGCACGCTTTGGGGGCCGTATTGAGAATCTGTTTGTGAACTTTACAGGTCAGAATGTACGAAAAGGAGAAAAGTTAGCCACGCTCTATTCACCTGATCTGATTACAGCACAACGTGAATTGCTCGAGGCCATCTCATTTAAAGAGAGTCGTCCCTCCTTTTATACTGCTGCTAAGGCAAAACTGAAGTTGTGGGATCTGACCGAGGATCAAATTTTAGCAATAGAGGAAAAAGGTGAACCTCAGCTTTATTTCGAGGTACTTTCCCCTATTTCCGGAACAGTTATGATGAGACATGTGTCTCTCGGTGACTATGTGAAAGAAGGATCAGCTTTGTTCCAGGTAACCAATTTAAGGAAAGTCTGGGTGATGTTGGATGCTTATGAAAGTGACCTGCCTTGGATAAAAGTTGGAGACCCTGTAAAATTAACTATCCAGGCAATTCCTGGAAAAGACTTTGAAGGGAAGGTGGCCTATATCGATCCCTTTATTGATGATAAGTTGCGGATTGCAAAAGTGAGAATAGTATTATCGAATTCCACCTTAGAATTAAAACCTGGGATGTTTGCAGGAGGAGTACTTCACTCAAAAATTGCAGAAGCAACGGATAATCTACTTATACCAAAATCATCTATCCTGTGGACAGGAAAAAGATCTGTTGTTTATGTGAAAGTACCTGATAGAGATTCGCCTTCATTCCTGTATCGAGAAATCATACTCGGCCCTGAATCCGGTAATTTCTATGTTGTAACTAAAGGTTTAGATGAGGGAGAAGAAATTGCTGTAAATGGGGTGTTTAAGATTGATGCAGCAGCTCAATTAGAAGGGAAGACCAGCATGATGAATCCTGAGGGAGGAAGAATTAAAACTGGCCATAATCATAGTGGTACATCCATGGGCGATGAAGAAATGGCAATGAATGAGGAAAAGAATATGGATACCAAAAATGCATTTGATAATATTCCAATGGATTTTAAAAAACAGCTCGGTGAAGTAACTAAGAGCTACCTGATATTGAAAGATGCTTTTGTTAAATCGGACGCTCAAGCCGTTAAACTTGCTGCAGAAAATACGATTGCTACCATGAAAAATGTGGACATGGAAGTTCTTACGGGTGAGGCACATAGTAAATGGATGAAACTGCAAAAAACAATCCTGGATAACCTGAATGGTATTGTTCAAATGGATGGCATCGAAATGAAACGCTCGCATTTTAGTATTGTCTCTAACAGATTATTAGAAGCGATCAAGCAATATGGAATGCACAGTGCGGAAAAAAGTGCTTTGTATCTTGAATATTGTCCTATGGCCTTTGACAATAAGGGAGCCTATTGGATCAGCGATTCGAAAGAAATTATGAATCCTTACTTTGGAGATGCCATGTTGCACTGTGGAGAGGTGAAAGAAATATTAAAATAAAAACTAAAACCCGGGTTCTTTTTGACTCAGTCATTGGATCCAGGAAATTCTAAAATCAATTATTAACAATTATTAATTATTCACAAAAAACAAAAATCATGAAAACAAAATTAGTAAGCTTAATGGCACTAATCGTATTCAGCATGACGTCTGTTATGGCTCAAACTGAAAAGAAAGAAGAATTTAAAGTGTATGGAAATTGCGGAATGTGCGAAGACCGGATTGAAAAAGCCGCAAAATTAGTCGATGGAGTAAGTTCTGTTGCATGGGACAAAGAAACCAAAATGGTTGAGGTATCCTTTGATGAGTCAAAAACCAATGTCGATAAAATCCAAAAGGCCATCGCCAAGGTTGGACATGATACCGACAAGCACAAAGCAAAAGAGGATGTGTATAATGACCTTCCTGGTTGTTGCAAATATGACAGAGTGAAAGAATAAGGATAATTTACCCGGATCAATTATGGATGTAAGAAGTCCAGCTCCAGGTAGAGATACTTATTCATTTGTGTCGTCCTGAAATAGGTTGACAAGTTTTAAATAGTATTAGATAAAACCGGAGAATTAGCCTTT
>JASJGS010000195.1:0-38860 GCA_033791445.1 Bacteroidales bacterium
ATCAATGATGCGAGTGGTCAGACCTTTAATGTAGGTGTCACCACGGTAACCTATTATATAGAAGATGCCGCTGGGAACAGCAATACATGCTTCTTCCTGGTCACGGTCACGGACGATGAGAATCCAAGCCTAAGCTGTCCGGGTAACTTGTCTGCTGTTTGTGATATATCGGAACAAGCTCCATATCCCAATTATGCTGCTTTTGTATTATCTGGAGGAGTAGCCAACGATAACTGCAGCATTAATACGGCAAGCTTCGTTCATCTTGGAGATGTGGACGACGGTCTTACCTGTCCAAAAACAATTACCCGTACCTATCAAATCTCAGATTATGCTGGAAATAGCACTACTTGTACCCAACTTATAATAATTGATGACAATATACCCCCTACCTTTACTGTCCCATCCGATATAACAATATGTAGGGCTTTAGATTGTTCCTATGATATCGATCCAACAATAACCGGAGAAGTTACGGATGAATCTGATAATTGTTCTGTAGGAATAATCGCAACTTATAGTGATGACTTTTCTGGTTTAATAGATTGTGATAATCTTGGATTAATTGTAAGGAGTTGGACTTTAATTGATAATTGTGGTAATGATACAGTCAAGATACAAAATATTTTTGTAGAGCCTACCCCTAAAGTAATAGCAACTCCTGTATTAGATACGATTTGTGACAATACGCAGACAGATATATTGTTAACGAGCCCAAGCACACCGACCCATCCGGTACGCTTCAAATATACCGCTGTAGCGGATAACCCAGCAGAGATTACAGGCTATGCATTAGGTGAAGTAAGAGACCTGGTGGGAAATAATAGTATACAGGAAACCTTGGACAACCTGGGTGATGAAGCTCAAAGAGTAGTCTACACAATTACGGCTTACACTGTAGACGGATCGGGTGCTGAGAAAGCCTGTCCGGGAGTAAGTGTGCAGAGTGAAGTATGGGTAGAACCCACACCAGTGGTGATAGCGACCCCGGCATTGGATACAATTTGCGGTAATACCCAAACTGATATCTTGCTAACAAGTCCAAGTACACCTACTAATCCGGTTCGATTTAAATATACCGTGGCCCCTGATAATCCTTCTGAAGTCAGTGGTTATGCAACAGGGGAAGTTAGGGACTTGTTAAATGGTGATCCTATTCAGGAGACCTTAATTAATCTTGGAGGGGTTGCCCAGCGGGTAGTTTATACTATTGTAGCATATACTGTAGACGCATCAGGAAATGAAAAGTTATGTCCGGGTGGAAACACTCAAAGTGAAGTTTGGATCAACCCACAACCATTGATCCAGGTAATCGCCACCCCGGATACGCTTTGTTATGACGATGGAACCGGCACGAACTTTATTATAAGTACCCCGAACACTACCACAGGTACCTGGGTGTATGACCTAGTGACCACTCCAAGTGCTGCAGGCGTAACAGGCTATACCCCAACGGGCAGTGATCTGACGACTATGAACTTTACAGATCTGCTGATCAACACCACGGATGTAGTACAGACGGTGACCTATCAGTTTACACCAAAGATACTGGGACCAAATGGAGCGACCGGCTACTGTGAAGATGGAGTAGATACAACGATCACCATTACGATCAACCCACAACCATTGATCCAGGTAATCGCCACCCCGGATACATTGTGTTATGACGATGGAAGCGGCACGAACTTTATAATAAGCACACCGAATACTACTACAGGTACCTGGGTGTATGATCTTGTGACCACTCCAAGTGATGCAGGCGTAACAGGCTATACCCCAACAGGCAGTGACCTGACGACTATGAACTTCACAGATCTGCTGATCAACACCACGGATGTAGTACAGACGGTGACCTATCAGTTCACACCAAAGATATTGGGACCAAACGGAGCGACCGGGTACTGTGAAGATGGCATCGATACGACGATTACCATCTGGATCAATCCACAACCAAAGATTGATGTAGTTGCCAGTGCGGATACAATTTGTAATGATGATGGAATTGGAACTACTTTTACAATATCAACTCCAAACACCACTACAGGCACCTGGGTATATGATCTTGTGACCACCCCAAGTGATGCAGGCGTAACAGGTTATACCCCAACGGGCAATGACCTGACGACTATGAACTTCACCGATCTACTTATCAACACCACGGATGTAGTGCAGACAGTAACCTATCAGTTCACACCAAAGATACTGGGACCAAATGGAGCGACCGGTTACTGTGAAGATGGGGTAGATACCACAATTGTAATCTGGATCAACCCAACACCTAATGTAGATATAGATCCATTACTGGAAGAGTTCTGTAATAATGAACTTACTAATATCACTTTAACCACCCCTTCTGTTTTAACAAATGGCCAGGTTAGCTTTGATTACACCGCTGTTCCTTCTGGAAATCCTGGAGATATTACCGGATTCTCTACAGGTTCAGACCTTATTGATGGCGCAACAATTACGGATCCTTTAACAAATAATACTGATACATTACAAACGGTTACTTATTATATCACTCCAAGGGCATTATCAATAGCTTGTGCTGATGGTATAACCAAAAGCATAGTAGTGACAGTACATCCAACCCCTATAACAGGTATTGATATTTTAGAAAATGTCTCTTGCTATGGCTATGATGATGGTGAATTGGAGGTTGTTTTAGCCAAAGGAACAAATCCATTTGATATTACCTGGCACAGTGGACCTGGTTGGGATGATTATGAAATAATAGGCCAAACAACAATTGATACTTTAATTTCAGGTAATTATTCAGTAACTGTAGTTGATAATCTTGGTTGTATTGCAACAGATAATGCCTTTATTAATGAACCTTCAGGAATTCCATTGAGTGTTTTTTCTGTTCCAGGGTACGATATTTCTTGTGTAGGCGGATCTGATGGTCAAATAGGTATTGGAATAAGTATTGGAAATTATCCACCATATGATTACTGGGTTACAGATTCAATTGGTACTGTGCTCGGAACCGGAGTTTTAATTGACCTTGGGTTTGTGGCAATAAATGGATTATCCAAAGGAACCTATTTTGTTACGGTTCAGGATGCAGAGGGCTGCATGGAGACCGATTCAGAAATCTTAACGGAACCTGATTCTATACGTTTTGATATGGTACCTTCTATAGCCACTGAACCTTACAACATTTCTTGTAATGGTTATAATGATGGCAGCATAGCTTTAAATAATATTACAGGGGGCAATGGAGGTTATACATTCCTTTGGAGTACTTCTGATGGTTCTATTGTTGATCCGGTGGATGCAATGAATCAGACTAACCTTACCGCAGGTACATATGTAATTATTGTAACGGATTCTAAGGGATGTGAGGGAACTGATAGTATTACCCTGATTGAGCCTGATGGTATAGAACTGGACGATACTATTATTTCAGAATTCAATGGCTATCAAGTTAGTTGCAATGGCAGCAATAATGGAGCTATCTCACTAATCCTGAGTGGTGGTAGCGGCGATTATTACTTTGAGTGGACCACTTTAGACGGGACTGGACTGGTTACAGCACAGCAGGATCAATCTGACTTGACAGCTGGAACCTATGATGTACGTGTCTGGGATGATAGTAATTGCGAGAAAATCTGGTCATTTACTCTGGTCGAACCTGCTCCAATTGTTATTATTGATAGTCTGTCGCAATCTAATGATGGTGCCTATAATATTAATTGTGCAGGGAGCAATGATGGGGCCATATATCTGAATATTTCAGGAGGAGTCAGTCCATATACATATGAATGGAGTACCTTAAACGGATCAGGAATTGTTCCTGGAGTGGAAGATCAAATTACTCTAACAGCAGGTGATTACCACTTGAAGTTAACTGATTTGAATGGCTGTATCCTGGAAATGGATTATACTTTAACTGAACCTGAAGCATTATCAACAACAATTACCGAAACTCAAATATCATGTGCTTCAGCTGGCAGTAATGATGGAACAGCTTCTGTTGCTGTTTCAGGAGGTGTTGAACCATATAGCTACAGCTGGTCAAATGGGGCAACTACCTCAGGAATAAATGGTCTGTTAGAAAATTGGTACATAGTAACTATTCGTGATGCTAATAATTGCATGATCCAGGATTCTGTTTGGATTCACAATCCTCCTCCACTGGAAATTTCAGTGACAGTTAATGATTACAATGGAATGAACATTAGTTGTCCCGGAGCTGCTGACGGGGAAATTACTATTGAGCCAACAGGTACCGCTCCATTCATTTACACATGGACAATAATTACCGGATCTGGTATTGATGATCCTTCTGCAAAAGATCAATCCGGACTTACTGCCGGAGACTACCAGTTACATATTGTAGATGCGAACCAGTGTACAGGCGATACTATTATTCATTTAGCAGAGGCAGATCCTTTATCTGTAATAGTTCAGAAATCCACTGCTCCAAATGGCGATAATGTGAATTGTTATGGCGATAATACCGGTACAATTAACCTTACGGTCAATGGTGGTGTGCCGGACTATAACGTTCAATGGCAGGATGGAACAACGGGAGCATCCCGATCTGGTCTTTTTGCTGGAAGTTACCCGGTAGGTATCCAGGACATAAATGGATGCTTTATTGATACAACAATTCAAATCACTGAACCGGAAATTTTAACTATCACCAGCTCTGTGAAGAAATCGTATTGCCCAGATATGCAGGATGGTGAGATTGTTTTAACGGTACAGGGTGGGGCAGGATCTTATCAATATTATTGGTCTACTGGATCTTCTGCATCAGAATTATATAACATCCCTGCAGGTGAGTATATAATTGAGGTAACCGATCAAAATGCTTGTTCTGAAATTGATACCATTGAAGTTACCAGTGTTCATTCCCAGTGTCTGGAAATTCCTACAGGATTCTCTCCAAATGGAGATGGAATTAATGATACCTGGCAAATAGGTCTGATTGAATTATATCCAGATGTGATGATTGAAATATTTAACCGATGGGGTGAAATGGTATTCAGATCCGAAAGAGGGTACCCAAATCAATGGGATGGCATATATAGGGGCAGACCATTACCGATAGATTCATATCATTATGTAATCGATTTAAGTGATGGTAAAGGACAGATAGTTGGAAATGTTACGATTGTGAAATAAAAATTTTAAATTGTACAGTCAAAGGTATTGACTGGTAAAAATAGTATGAAGAAGATATTAATCATAGTAGGAATTTTAGTCCTGATCAGTTGTGATTTGAAATCGCAGCAGCTTCCTTTATACAATCAATATATGTTGAATGGGTATCTTATAAATCCTGCTCTTGCGGGTAATGACGGCTACACTACTTTGAGCCTGAATGCCAGAACACAATGGCTGGGTGTACCAAATGCTCCCAACAATCAGTCGTTTAGTGCTACAACCAGGTTGCTGAAACGAAGCTACAAGGTAAAAAGAGTTTCCCCCAAGAAAAGCGTATTAAAGCCAAGCAGGAGTGGTCGTGTAGGATTAGGTGGGTATGTGTTTAATGATATGAACGGCTCTGTATCACGAATTGGAGTAAGTTTTAGTTATGCTTACCATCTTTGGGTAAGCCGTACCTCTCAGCTTTCATTTGGACTGGGAGGAACATTCTACCAGTTTCAAATAAAGCAGCTTGATTTTTATGATGACAATGAACCCCTGGTGGGACTTGGAATTAATGAACCGGTTTTCGTGCCTGATGCTGACTTCGGAATCTATTACCAGAGTTTTCATCAACAACAATTCTATGTTGGGGCCTCTGTAAAGAATGTGATGCAATCCTATCTGAAGCTTGGAAACAGATCTCTGGAAGATTTTCGTCTATTAAGACATTATTACCTTACAGGGGGTTATAAGTTTGAGCTTTCAAATGTTGATATAGAACCATCTTTACTTTTTAAAATGTCTTCACAGCTGGCTCCACAACTGGATGTTAATGTAAAGGTGTATTATATGAAGAAATATTGGATGGGTCTTTCTTTCAGATCAAATAAAACATTTGTAGCCATGTTTGGTATTGTTGTGAATCGTTTTTATTTTGGCTATGCCTTTGATTATGAATTTAGTAGTATCATGAGCCATACCTATGGATCCCATGAATTTATGGTCTCGGTTAAACTAGGAGATAATGCCCGAAGGTTCCCATGGTTGGAGAGATATTAATTTTCACTCTCCAAATTCTCCCTTTTGAGAAAATTTTCTCAAAAGAATTTCTTGAAATAACATCATAGTATTTTACCTTTAGATCATCAATTTTTTGAAGATGAAGATACTAATGGTATTAGAAGCTGAATTTCCACCTGATGATAGGGTGGAAAAAGAAGCTGTATCATTAATTCAGGCCGGACATGAACTTATACTTGCCTGTTATACCATGGAAAATCGAAGTGGTCTTGAAAACTACAAGGGTATTAAAGTATATCGTCGTCCCATTTCAAAGCTGGTTTACAAATCAAGCGTAGGTAGTCTTAAGTTTCCTATGTATTTTAATTTTTGGAGAAAATTTCTACAAGAAATTTATGAATTAGAAAGCTTTGAGGCCATCCATATTCACGATCTTCCCTTGATGAAAGTTGGCCTGGAGCTAAAGCAAAAATATAAGATTCCGCTGATTTTCGATATGCATGAAAATTTTCCAGTACTTCTGGAGTTATCTACACATACCAAAAAACCCCTGGCTCGATTGCTTTATTCAAATGCCCAATGGAAAAAATATGAGGTGGAAATGCTAAAAAAGGCAGACTCTGTAATTACGGTGATTGAAGAAATGGCTGAACGTGTAGAGGAACTTCAGATAAAAGCAGATAAGGTTGTTGTGGTACCAAATACAATTCGCATTTCAGATTTCAATTTTCCTGATAAACAGCCTGATGACCACTTTTTGACGATGATCTATATCGGAGGAATTACCTATCACAGGGGGTTACAGGTAGTTTTAAAAGGATTGAAAACTATTTTAAATCATCGCAAAGATGTGAGGTTGTGGGTTGCTGGAACCGGGGGGTATACCGGTGAATTAGAGAAATTAGTTGCCGAATTGAACCTGGAGGATTATGTAAAGTTCCTGGGCTGGAAAAATATTCCGGAAATGGCAGATTTGCTGATGCTTTCAGATATTGGAATTATTCCACATCTAAAATCTGAGCATACCGATCATACTATTCCAAATAAGTTGTACCAGTATGCATATGCAAACAAGCCCATAATTACAAGTAATTGTCGACCTCTGGAAAGGCTGGTAAAGGAAATGGAAATTGGAGTAACTTATGAGCATGATTCGGTCGAGGACTTTGTTAACTCCTTTAACCAACTAACAGCAGATTCTTCACTTAAGAATGTAGGAGAAAATGGCCGTAACTATATAATTGAGAAATATAACTGGGAGAAAACGGTTGAACCATTGTTAAAACTATATAATTCTCTACAAGATTTACCACCGGAAAACTGAAACAAGCTCTTAGAAACAATTTATTGATTTAGGTATGATAATTAAACCATTACATTATAATCTTATTGAAAAGTATCATAAGAATTTTGTAAAAAGTGAAATTGTTAAATATGCAAAAGGTAGAGTTTTAGATTTAGGCTGTGGGGATCAACCATTCTATAAATGTATTAAAGATCAGGTAGAAGAATATGTGGCTGTTGATCACCCCGATACACCCCATTCAAAAGAGAATATTGATTTTTTTGCTACAGCATATGAATTACCCTTTAAGGACAATCATTTCGATGTAGTGCTTTTAACCCAGGTCATTGAACATCTGGAAAGTCCTGAGAAAGGTCTGAAAGAAATTAACAGGGTTTTAAAAGCAAATGGGAAGCTTATTCTTTCCTGGCCATTCCTGTATCCAATTCACGAGGCACCCCGTGACTTCTTCCGATATACTAAGTATGGTATGGAACATATGGCAAAAGAAACAGGATATCTGATAAAAAGTATAACTCCTGTTTCAGGATTTTGGATTACATATTTTTCTTTTTTATCAATTTATATTCTAAGGAAGTCAAAATTAATTTATTACATGCTCTTCCCCTTTTTATTTCTATTTAAATATATTTGCATTTTATTAGAAAAGTTTGACAAAAATGATAATTCTAAAGCGGCCTGGACCTGGAATTATTATGCCATTTTAGAAAAACTGGACAATGGAGAGTAACAAAAAAGTATTAATAATTGGTGGCTTAGGATTTATAGGGAAAAATTTGTACCTCCATCTTTCAAAAATGGGGATTACGGTTCATATCCTGTCAAATGTCCCCCTTAAGAAATCGGATCCTTTTAATGAGGTTTTTACACCCTCAGATTTAATTATTGGAGACATATTAGATCATGGCTTAATTGATTCAATTATCCCTGAATACGATTATGTATTTTATTTTGCTGCCTTGTCAGGTGCGGCTGAGAGTATAAATCGGCCCATGAAAGATATGAATGTTAATCTTGGTGGTGTGCTAACTCTGCTCAATTCCTGCAAAGAACACAACCCGGGTATTCAAATTTTCTTTCCCTCAAGCAGACTGGTCTTTGGTAAGCCTTTGGCTAATCCGGTTAGTGAAGATCACCCATTTAACCCCGAATCAATATACGCAATTCATAAATTAACAGCTGAATATTATTTTCTGCTTTACCATAGACTATACAATTTAAATGTAATTATTTTAAGAATTTCTAATGTATATGGGCCATACCAGAATCCTGGTCAGCAATCATATGGTATTTTGAATAGATTTATTTACCAGGGTCTAAATGGGGAGGAACTAACTTTATTTGGAGATGGAAAGCAAATACGCGATTTTCTCTACATTGAAGACCTTATGAAGCTCTATGAAATATTACTGGACAAGCTAAGTCTTGCAGGAAATATATATAATATTGGTTATGGGAAAGGAAAATCTCTGTATGAAATAATTGGTACTATTAAAGAAGTTTTGCCAGACTTATCTTATACATTTATTCCATGGCCAAAAACAGAGAAAAAAATAGAAACAGGAGATTATGTTTCAGATATTTCTCTGGTTAAAGAAGATATTCAATGGGAGCCTACTGTTAGTTTTAAAGAGGGGATCAGAAGTACAGCAGAGTTTTACAAAAGATTTTACTTCCAATAATCATATGAAAATATCGGAAGACAAATATGTTTGTGCACATTATATAGGAAAATATCTACCCTTAACTGAGAACTGGATATATAAACTCATATCTAACCACAAAGAATTTTTACCCCTTGTAATCACCAGAAAGACAGTAAACCTTCAAAACTTTCCTTTTAGCCCGATTTTTGAGTTGTATAAAGCAAATTTGATAAAATTATCATACAACTTTCTTGTGTTTAAATCGCTTGGATTCTTTCCCGGATTTGCACGATTTTGCAAAGAAAAGAAAGCGGATATTTTACATGTTCATTTTGGTTACCATGGATTAAAATCAATTGGATTGAAAAAGAAGCTAAAGATCCCTATGGTATGCAGTTTCTATGGGGATGATGCTTTTTCCTGGATACAAAAAGAATGGTATAAGAAAAAGATTGTGCATTTATTTAATGAGGCCGATAGAATTCTTGTATTAGGAGAATATATGAAATCAGGGCTAATGAAGTTAGGTTGCCCTGAAGAAAAGATAAGAATTCAACATTTAGGTGTTAACTTGAAGGAAATTAGATTTGAAGAAAGAATCTATTCAAAGGATAAACCATTTAATTTTTTAATTGCCTCAAGCTTTGTTCCTAAAAAGGGGGTTGATATCGCTCTCAGGGCATTAAGTGAAATCGGAGATAGGATAGAATATAAAGTCCATATAATCGGAGGGGGAGAGCTGGAAAGTGAGATCCATGGTTTAGTAAAAGAATTGAAAATGGATGAAAAGGTCAAATTTTACGGGTACCAACCCTATAAAATTTTTCTAGACCTGTCTTATAAATGTGATGCTTTTCTATCAGCCAGCCGAACAGGTGAAGCTAATCAAAAAGAGGGGACTCCAATGGCTTTGGTTGATGTTATGGCCACTGGCTTGCCTGTTGTGTCCACATTTCATTCTGATATTCCAGAAATTGTCCTGGACGGTGAAACCGGTTATTTAGCAAAAGAGAATGATGTTGAAGATTTTGCCAGGGCAATATTAGCATTTGTTGGAGATTTCAAAAATAATAGAGACTTGACTAAAAAAGCTCGAAAACATATTGAGGAGAACTTTAATGCTGAAATTCAAACCCTCAAATTGGAGAAAATATATTCTGAAGTTCTAAACACAAAGTAGTTTTCAGTAATAATCTCACATCAGTTAATAATAGAAATTAAGGATGAAAAGGATATTTGTTAAAATATATTTTTACTTAAAATACCCGCATCAGTTTATTGATAGATTAAAATATTCATTAAGAATTGGGAAAGCTGAAAAAATGGGCATTAAATTCTTAGCGCCAAATTACATTTATAAGGATATTATAAACGATTCCAGTGTTGTGGTTGATGTGGGGTGCGGTTATATGGCTGAACTTTCAACTTTTTTCATTAATACGTACGGAGCCAAAGCATTTGGAGTTGACCCAACTTTAAAACACAAGAGTTTTTTAAAAGACATAGAAGTAAAAACTAAAGATAAGTTTAAACATTTAGCCTTTGCAATTTCATCTATTGAGGGGAAAGTAAGATTTCATGAAACCACAGATCATGAAAGTGGGTCAATACTAGATGACCATGTTAATATTCTAAAGGATACTATTCAAAGTTATGAGGTTGAAACCAAGAATTTGAAGGAATTAATTTCCCATTTAGGACTTACCTACGTTGATTTTTTGAAACTGGATTTGGAAGGAGCAGAATATGACCTCATGGGAAAGGTGGAGGCCTCAGATTTATTGCCATTTAAACAAATATTTGTTGAATTCCATCATCGTGCGATAAAGAGATATTCTGCAAGAGATACGAAAAGAATAGTAAAACTAATTCGTAGTTATGGATATAATTACTTTTCATTAGACGATGTTAACTATTTATTCTATAAGGAGTAGCATTTTGTTTAGTTCTTAATTGCAACTTATTGATAGTGAGATATTCTTTTTCTTAGTATTTATTTAAACGAGTAGAGCAAACTTAATATGCCTGGAATAGTCGGCTTGATTTCTAAGAAACACGGGAAGGATTTATTTACTAAAATGATTGATTCAATCAATCATAATGACTATAAAATTGATCAATTTTCAAAGAAAAATATTCATCTCGGCAGGGTACATCTTGGCTACGTAAATACGCAGCCTCAACCAGTCTTTTCAAAAGATAATCGATACGGGTTGATTATGATTGGTGAGATTTATAGTTATGGAAATGTTGAAAGTAGCACAGTAAATAGTGATTCCGAATTTCTTTTGGATCTTTTCATTAAAGATGGCATTAGTATTTTAACAGATATTAATGGACAATTTTCTGCCAGTATTTATGATTTTTCAGATGAAAAATTGTATATCATTTCTGATAGATATGGCACCAGGCCTGTGTATTATTATTTTGATGAAAATGGCTTAATGTTTGCCCCAGAGGTAAAAGCTCTTTTAACAGCAAATGTCGGTGGAAGTATAGACTATAGCTCTATTTCGGAACTTTTCCATTTCAATCATCTCTTTGGGAATAAAACCCTGTTTGAAAACATTAAAGAGGTTCCGGAAGCTTCTTATATTACTTATCAGAAGGGGAAACTAGGTGTTCATAAGTATTGGGATTTTCCTGAATACCCGGAGGCATATGAGAAAACGAAATTCTCAAAAAATGAAATATCGGGCTACCTGGAAGAAATGCAAGATGTTTTTGGCAGGGCAATGAAAAGGCAAATGTCCCAGAATATCAATAAAACCCTCATCCCGTTAAGCGGTGGTCTTGATTCTAGGTATGTCATAGGATATGCATCTGTACTTAAGGTAGATCCTCTTGTTGCCTTTACAATGGGTCCTGGGAATAGCGGAGACCAGATGTATGGAAAGCTAGTGGCTAAACAGTTGTCTGCAGAGCATTTTGAATTCGAGGTACAACCTGAGGATATTTGGAATGATGCCAGGTATTTTTCTTTTATTTCAGATGGAATGTCAATGATTTATGGACCCATACAAGGCTTTTCTTCTTACAGGTATTTTAATAATAAACAGGAAGTATCAATTACACCTCAAATGTGGGATGTTCTTTTTGGGAGTACCTTATGGCGTAGAAAAGTTAAATATTTGGTGGGTAAGGAAACCTTTGATGAAAAATCCTCTGACATTGTTACCAATATTTTTAATCGGGCCAATGATGACGCACTTAGCTTAATATTTAATAAATCATTTTTCGAAAAGATTAGAAGCTCGTATACTGAAGTACCCAGAAATTATATTGCAAAGTATAAGCGGCCACTGCATAGTTATTTTAACATGGCAATAAATGAGCATGGCAGGAGGGGAACTTTGTGTGGGAATCTAATGTCAAACATGTTCATGGAAACAAGAATGCCCAGTTACGATAATGAATTGATGGAGTTTTCTTATAAACTTCCTATTGAGCTTAAGAAAAATCAATATTTATTCCGGAAAGCTTTTTCAAATATGTTTCCTGAACTGGCAAGTATAAAACGAGAAGGTACTAATTTACCCATTTCAACCTCAAATTTCAGGTTGGAATTAAAAACAATGGAAAATAAAGCGATTGCTTATATCAAATCTACTCCTGCACGTAAGATAATAGCTAATTTTGAAGGATGGAACAGACCGGAATATGTCAATTACAATGAATGGTTTAAAAAGGATTTGAAGCCAGAAATGGAAGAAATTGTACTGAGTAATGAGACTCTTTCAAGAGGTTTTTACGATGAATCCGGCTTAAAAGAATTGATTAGACAACATAGTTTGCCCAATAAAGATCATTCCAGGTTAATTTGGCAAATAATTAATTTAGAGTATTTTTTCAGAAACTTTATCGATTGATGATTGGTGTTTTAAAGTCAACAGTTAAGAATTCCCTGATATATGGTATTGGGAATGTGGCTATTAAGCTGGTTGGCCTCATACTTATTCCTATTTATACCGATCCGGTTTACCTGAGTACGGATGATTATGGTGCACTTGGACTTCTTGAAGTAAGCTCCCAGTTTTTAGTTGCATTGTTAGGTTTAGCCTTGGTTCAGGCTTTTACACGTTGGTACTGGGATAGTAAGTATATTGCTCGCCAAAAATCAATTTTCTTTACAATTCTTACTTTTACTACAGCCCTTTCAATATTGGCGGTTTTAGCATTTTCACCATTTTCTGCTGACTTATCCAAACTTCTTTTTAAGACCACAGACTTTTCACATTTAATCATTCTGATGCTAATCTCATCTGCATTAATTGTGGTTTCTCAGGTACCAATGGCTTTGATGAAATTGCAAAGTAAATCTGGCTTGTATTCGACATCAAATGTTGCAAAACTATTTGTAACGCTTGTTCTGACGATTTACCTGGTGGTGTTTCAAAAAAGAGGCCTTAATGGAATTTTTGAAGCGCAGATTGTTGGCAGTATCTTTTATTTCATAATACTTTTTGGATACATTCGGAAAAACATAATTGTCAGGTTTGAATCAAAAATTCTTAGGGAAATGCTGGTTTTTTCTGCCCCGCTGGTGTTGGCCTCTGTTTCGGGTATTCTTTTATCAACTTTTGATAGGTATACCTTAAATTATATGGCAAGCCTTGAGGACGTTGGTGTATATTCCCTGGGATATAAAATTGCAAATACAATAAAAATATTAGTAGTTACATCCATCCAGCTGGCTATTTCGCCTCTACTATTTAAAATGATGGATAAAGAAGGCAATGAGCGATTTTATTCAAAAGTAATGACCTACTCCAGCTATGTGGTACTAATATTAGTACTGGCTCTTTCACTTTTTTCTACAGAGATAGTGAAAGTATTTACCTCAAGTCAGGTTTATTGGAGATCCGCTACGATAATACCAATAATTTCATTGGCCATTTTCTTTGGAATGCTAAAGGATACATCATTAGTAGGATTGCAAATCACAAAAAGGACAAAAATAATCGGAGTTGTGATTATGATCATTGCCTTATTAAACCTGGGACTTAATATCTTATTTATTCCTAAGTATAACATAATGGGAGCGGCTTTTGCTACCCTATTGTCTCAAATATTATTCTTCATAGTCATTCTAATTTATGCAAGAAAATTTTACCCAATTCCATATGAATTGTGGAAAATTGCTAAGATGCTTATTGTAGCACTTGTAATGTACGGGATTTCACTTCTTCTAAGTGACTCATCCTTATTTATCCGTCTGGTATTGAAGAGCTTACTACTTATATCCTTCCCGTTTGCCCTGGTAGGGGTGAACTTTTATGAAGATGTTGAAAAGCAATCAATACAGGGAGCATGGAAAAAGTGGAGAAATCCGGGGAGATGGAGGAAGAATCTGTCTGATTTAAACCTGGATGAAGAGGATTAAGTGCCGCTCTCAGTTACCACATTAAAATAATCAGCCAGGCTTTTTGTTAAATTCTCACGAGAGTATTTTTGAATATTTCCCTCTTTTGTTCTAAGCGTATTCTCCTTAAAATCACGATAGATTTGGGCTATTGATTTTTTTAATAATTCTTTATCATTTGGATCTACAGTAAGGCCTGCAGAATTTTCTATGAGGATTTTTGACACATCGCTATCACCAGGCCCCAGAGCCAGAATGGGTGTATTAGAGGCCAGGTATTCAAACAATTTCCCCGGAATATGTCCTTTCGCAATTTTTGAATCATTTAAGAGAAGCAAAAGGCAGGCTGATTTATAGTATTCATTAACTATTTTCTCATGTGGTAGGTAAGAAATAACCTTTACATTTTCTTTCAATAAGGGATATTCAATAATTTCATTTACCAAGCCTGGATCAACAGTTCCAATTAACCTTATTTCGAGGTCGTTTTCCAGAGTAGGAATCTCTCCACAAAGTTCTGAAAGTGATTGCCACAGAACCTTTGGATTTCTCAATGAGTTAATAATACCCATATGACTAATCAAGAATTTATTGGGTTTTACATCTCCCTTTTCAATAATGAAATCACTCTGGTCAAAACCATTTGTAATTACACTAACTTTCTTAATAGTATTTGCTTGAATTTCTTTTCCCCAGGTTTCACTCACAGACAATATGGCCGAAGCGGAATTCACTACCATATTTTCTAATCTTTGCTGTTTTTTGATGGCAGGTTTAGTAGGATAAAACCGTTGTAAAAAATCGAGTTTAGACCAGGGATCACGAAAATCTGCAATCCAGGGGATATTAAACTTCTTGTGCAGTTTCATCCCAATCAAATGCATGCTATGAGGCGGGCCTGTAGTAACAATTAAATCAGGATTTATTTTGTTCCATTCTTTTTCTAAAAAATGAGTGGCAGGTCGTACCCAAAAAATCCTTGGATCAGGAATTAGCAGATTCCCCCGAATCCAAAGAGAGATCCTTTCTGTTATTCCAATTTTCTTGTCATCAAATAACAAACCTGTATTTACGCGCTCTTTAGCTGGACGACCTGATAATTTCTTAAAAAGTTGATAGGGTTCCCATATGGGATGTTTTAATACTTTCAGTTTAGGGTTTATATCCTTCTCCAGGGATTGATCGATGACAGGGTATTCAGGATTATCAGGAGTGAAAATAATGGGTTCCCAACCATTCTCTGGCAAATATTTAGCAAACTTCAACCATCTTTGTACCCCGCCACCACCACTGGGTGGCCAGTAATACGTAATGATTAATACCTTCTTATTTGCCATAATTAAGCCTGTATGTATCAGCTTAAGTTTTTCAGGGCCGATCTAAAGCTAACATTTTCAGAAATAATTTCCCTGATTTTTGAAATAGGGATGCGATCTTGCTTCATAGAATCCCGATATCGTATTGTTACGGTATCATCCTCAGTGCTTTGATGATCAACCGTAATACAATAAGGTGTGCCAATGGCATCCTGGCGACGGTACCTCCTGCCAATGGAATCTTTTTCTTCATATCGACAGTTGAATTCAAATTTTAATTCATCGAGAATATGTCGGGCTTTCTCAGGTAATCCATCTTTTTTAACAAGTGGTAAAACAGCTAATTTTATGGGGGCCAATACTGGAGGAATTTTTAGAACTACTCTTTCTTCCAATTTACCATCTGAATTGGGAACTTTCTCCTCTTTATAAGCGTTTGCAAGTATCATCAGGAATGTTCTATCGAGACCAATGGAAGTTTCAATGACATAAGGGGTGTAGTTTTCTTTCGTTTCAGGATCAAAGAACTGAAGTTTCTTACCTGAGAACTCCTGATGTTGTGACAGGTCAAAGTCGGTACGTGAATGAATCCCCTCCACCTCTTTAAATCCAAATGGAAACTTATACTCAATATCGGTAGCGGCACTCGCATAATGAGCCAGTTTATCGTGATCGTGATAACGCAATTTATCTTCATTGGTTATAAGAGATCTATGCCATTTCATTCGCTCTTCTTTCCACTTTAAAAACCATTCTGGTTCCACACCCGGTTTAATAAAGAATTGCATTTCCATCTGTTCAAATTCTCTCATCCGGAAGATGAATTGGCGGGCCACAATTTCATTTCGAAAAGCCTTACCAATTTGTGCTATTCCAAATGGGATCCTCATTCTTCCTGACTTTTGTACATTCAGGAAGTTTACAAATATTCCCTGAGCAGTTTCTGGCCGAAGGTAAATGGAGTTAGCATTTTCGCTCACAGAACCCAACTTTGTTTCAAACATTAAATTGAATTGCCTGACATCTGTCCAATTCCTGGAGCCCGATACAGGATCAACAATTCCAGCATCTTCAATTATATTCTTGATCTCAGTTAGGTCATTATCCTCTAAAGCTTTGACATATCTTGCCCGTAGATCATCAATTTTCTTTTGATTAGCCAGAACTCTCGGATTTGTTTCGCGAAACTGCTTCTCATCGAAACTTTCTCCAAACCTTTTTAAAGCCTTGGCAACCTCTTTTTCGATTTTCCCAATAATCTTTTCAATATGTTCCTCAATGAGGACATCCGCTCTATACCTTTTCTTCGAGTCCTTATTATCTATTAATGGATCATTAAAAGAACCAACATGGCCGGAGGCTTTCCAAATTTCTGGGTGCATAAATATAGCTGAGTCAATCCCTACAATATTTTCATGCAACAGAACCATAGAATCCCACCAATATTTTTTAATATTATTCTTAAGTTCCACACCATTTTGACCGTAATCATAAACAGCACTTAAACCATCATATATCTCACTTGACGGGAAAATGAATCCATATTCCTTGGAATGTGAGATTAATTTCTTAAAAAGATCATCCATAATATTTTCGATTTTTCAGTATTGCGACAAAAGTAAGAAAATATCCCTTTTATAATGGCTGTTTAGATTTGCTTTTTGAGAAACAAGATTTGTTTCAGCAATTTATATCTTTGTCGCTTGGTAAGAAATTATTTTTCCTGAAATGAAAGTCGAGGTAGATTTCCTGGTTATTGGTTCCGGATTAGCCGGATTGAGTTTTGCATTGAAGGTTGCTGACAAAGGTAAAGTCCTGTTGGTTTCGAAAACTTCATTAGAAGAGAACAATACTAAATATGCCCAGGGAGGTATTGCTTCGGTAACTTATGTTCCTGATTCTTTTGAAAAGCACATAAATGACACACTGGTTTGTGGGGATGGTTATGGCGATAAGGATGTGGTAGAAATGGTTGTAAAGGAGGCACCCGATCGTATCAATGAATTGATAGATATGGGGGTTGAGTTTGATAAGAATATGGATGGAAAATATGATCTTGCAAAAGAGGGGGGACACAGTGAACACAGGATATTGCATGCAAAAGATGCTACGGGTCTTAAAATCATGGAAGCCTTGCTCAAGCAAGTACAGTCACATCCAAATATAGAGACGAGGGAGAATTCGTTTGCTATTGATTTAATAACCCAGCACCATCTTGGGAAGATAGTAAAAAGGTCTCATAGTGATATTGAATGCTATGGTGCATATCTGCTTGATACTATTTCCAAAGAGGTATGTACAGTGTTGGCAAAAATTACTGTAGTTGCAACGGGTGGTATAGGTAGCACCTATATGACTTCAACCAATCCTGTTGGTTCCACTGGAGATGGGGTTGCTCTGGCATATAGGGCCAAAGGAGTCATAGAGAATATGGAGTTCATTCAGTTTCATCCTACCTCATTATATAACCCTGGAGAACACCCCTCTTTTTTAATTACAGAGGCACTCAGAGGATTTGGTGCCGTACTGAGGAATGCGGCGGGTGAAAAATTTATGAAAAAATATGATCCTCGAGGAAGCCTGGCCTCACGTGATATTGTGGCTAGGGCTATTGATAATGAAATGAAAATTACAGGTGAAGATTTTGTCTGGCTTGATTGTACGCAACTGGATTCAAAGGAGCTTATAAGCCATTTTCCAACTATTACAAAGAAATGCCTGAGTTTAGGTATAGATATTAGGAAGGATAAGATTCCAGTGGTGCCTGCAGCTCATTACCAGTGTGGAGGAATTAAATCAGATATATTTGGAAGGAGTACCATTCAAAATCTTTATGCCATTGGAGAGGTTTCTTCTACTGGCTTGCATGGAGCCAACCGACTCGCGTCGAACTCACTTATGGAAGCAGTAGTCTTTGCACATCGGGCAGCCAAGGATGCATGCCAAAGGATTGAGACTATTTCATTAAAGGATAATATTCCGGAATGGGACTTTGGTGGTACAACACATCCAGAGGAGATGGTGCTTGTAACACAAAATTTTAGGGAAGTACAACAAATTATGTCTGTGTATGTGGGTATTTTTAGATCGAATTTAAGGTTAGACAGGGCCTTGAAAAGATTGGAAATTATTTATCAGGAAACAGAGGTATTATATAAAAGATCAACCTTATCCAGTCAATTATGTGAATTGCGCAATATGATCAATGTAGGCTACCTGGTAATAAAAATGGCTCAAAATCTCCATGAAAGTCGGGGACTGCACTATACAATAAGCTACCCAAATAAAAAACGCAGGTCAGAGTTTTAAACCCTAACCTACTGGTTCTCTTTTTATTTTAGATTTTCTTCAAAGAGTTTATAAATCCGTTTGTACTCATCGGTCCAACTACTAGGCTCCACAAAACCATGTTTTTCAACAGGGTAAACAGCCAACTCCCAATTGTCTTTACCTAATTCAATAAGACGTTGTGCAAGCCTTACAACATCCTGAAAATGTACATTATCGTCAATCATTCCATGGCACATCAATAGAGGTTTTGTTAATCCCTCTGCGAAGTAAATAGGAGAGCTTTTTACATATGCCAGGCTATCTGAAAAAGGTGTATTTAGAATATTTGCTGTGTATCCATGATTGTAATGAGCCCAATCAGTAACCGATCTCAATGCCGCCCCTGCGCCAAATACTTCTGGTGTGGTGAAAAGAGCCATTAAAGTTATAAATCCTCCATATGATCCCCCATAAATCCCAATACTAGTAGGGTCTATATCACATTCGTTTATAAGGTATTGGGCCCCATCCACCTGGTCTGATAGATCTTTTCCTCCCATATGCCTGTAAATGGCGGTTCTCCAATCACGACCGTATCCTGCACTTCCGCGATAATCGATATCCAGAACCGTATATCCATTGTCAACTAGCAAATTGTGAAACATATATTCTCTGAAATAACTGCTCCACCATTTGTGGGCATTTTGTAAATACCCTGCTCCATGTACAAAAATTACAGCGGGGCCATTTTTAATAGCTTTTTCCGGTTTATACAACCGGGCAGGAACCATTGCTCCATCTTCAGCCTTAAAGCTAATGAACTCAGGTACTCTCCATGGATAGGATTTGAATTCCTCACTCAGAGAATTGGTGATCTTTTTAGCAGCAGACCCAGAAGTATTATCCTGGATATATAACTCCCAGGGTTGATTGGCTGAAGAATATCGTATTGCCATGGTTTTTTCATCGGGGGAGAGTGTTACATCATTTCTTCCCAACATCTGTGTAAGTTTGGTTGATTTGCCACCTTTAAGAGGCATTTTATAAAAATTACGCTCACCAGAACTTTCCTGGTTAGAAGAAAAATACCAAAGTTCCTTATCCAATGAAATTGAAGGGTTGTATACCTCAAAACTACCTGAGGTAAGAGCTTTCTTTTTTCCATTTTTAATATCTACTGTGTATAGATGAGAATAGCCAGATTCTTCCGACTGGAAATACACTTTTTTACTATCAGGCATCCAACCCAATGTGCTTCCCCACCATCCGATTCCCGGGCCACCAATCCAGGCTTCATCATGCTGGTGATCTAGCAATTGCAGACTTCCATCCTGCACATCAATTAACATAATCCAGCGGTCTTTGTTATCCACAGAAGATATGTTTACAACGGCATTATTCCCATTGTCAGACCAGACTGGAGAACCAAATGCTACATTGCGTACTTTGGATTTCTTGGTACTATCAGTTGAATAGTTGGCCAGATATAAGGGTTGTTTTTCAATGCCTGGAATTTGATCAGTCGCTACTTTTATAATGCTGTCATTCTCAATATCGTAAATGAAAAGATCTACAGAAGTATAGTAGGGAATACCAACTTTTGTTCTGGCATTAATGTTTTCGGTATAACCTGATTCAGTTACATAATTTGGAACCAATGTATTTTTAGTGTTCTTTGGAGTATTTGTAATAGTATAGCTTATAAAATTTTCATCAGGGCTCAGTTGGATACTTCCTGCTCTTCCCTCCCCAGTATAAATTTTCTTAGGTCTTTTGGGCTGATCAACTTCTCTTTCTTTAATGTTCTTACCTCGTTTCTCTTTCCGTTCATCTAAAACAGTTATTAAAGTAAGTTGTTGGTTGTTAAGCCATATGGCTCCATCAGTTGTATATTTATTTCTTTTGGATTTTTCCATTCCGCTTTGGAAATCTGTAAGTTGCTTAACAATACCAGAATTTATACTCCAGGAAAATAAATTGCGATTAGATGAATAGAGAATCTTTTTTTCGTTGAAACTAAATGAAGGAGATCCTTCATAATCAATTGTGTTTGTGATTTGTAAGATATTCCCTGACTCAATATCCAATAAAAAAATGTCCCCGTTTTGTGTATATAACTTTTTTGTTCTTTCTCTATTATAAACTCCAGAACGTGGTGGAATCTTTTTTGCATCTTCTTTGGAAACTTTAATAGGGGAGTGATTCTGAGGAGTAATATAAAACAACTCACTTTCTTCCAAATTCTCAGGATTCCATTTGAAATATAATTTGTCGCCATTTATTGACCAGTTTACCTGGTCTGGGGAACTCCCCATCCATTTCGGATCCTGCATTATCTTTTCAATGGATAATTTCGACTCTCCATCAGGGGAATTCTGAGCAGTAGAATTTAGGTATAAGCCTATAAAAGCAACTAAGAAGACAGTGCGAAATTTCATAATTGTAAATTTGGGGTTAATAGTTTTTTCTGAATTCAGGAAATAGTATCAGATTGGGATTTATTATCCTCATTCATTTCGAAATTTAAGTATTTTTCATTAATAAGATCAAGAATAGAAAAAATTTCTTTTGGATCAATGGTTGTAAGCAGTTTTATTCGAATTCCTTTGAAATTTGGCAGTCCTTTAAAGTAATTTGAAAAATGTCGCCTCATTTCGTAAACTCCTCTGGGCTCTCCTTTGAATTCAATTGATTTTGTGAAATGCAATTTGGCAAGTTCAACTTTTTCTTTTAGAGATAGGGGTTGAAGCAGATTTCCAGTATCAAGAAAGTGCCGGATTTCTTTAAATATCCATGGTCTGCCTACAGTTGGTCTACCTATCATAATTCCATCCACTCCATAAGTTTCAAACATATTCTTAGCAATTTCAGGACTGGTAACATCTCCATTTCCAATAATGGGAATATGGATTCTTGGATGGTTTTTCACTTCGCCAATCAATGTCCAGTCAGCTTTCCCTTTGTACATTTGATTCCTTGTACGTCCATGAATGGTTAATGCCTGAACGCCTATATCCTGAAGCTGCAAAGCCACATCTAGAACGTTTTTCGAATCCTCGTCCCATCCTAACCTGGTTTTGACTGTTACAGGAATATTAGTGGCTTTAATAATGGCTTCTGTCATTTCCATCATCAGTGGAATATTCCTCAACATGCCTGCACCCGCGCCACGATTAGCAATTTTTCTCACCGGACAGCCAAAATTAATATCTATGATTTCAGGCTTGGATTCTTCTGCAATTTTTGCAGCTTCTACCATGGGTTCGAGCAGGTGCCCATATAGCTGAATTCCAATAGGTCTTTCATACTCGTATATGTCTAGCTTCTTAAGGCTTTTTTTGCCATTGCGAATTAAACCATCTGATGAAATAAATTCGGTGTACACAAAATCGGCACCAAATTGCTTACAGATATATCTGAAGGAGGGATCAGTGACATCCTCCATTGGAGCTAGAAAAAGTGGTTGCTCCCTTAATTCGACTTGCCCAATTTTAACCAAATTAATAAAGATTATTTACCTTAGGTGGCAAAATTAGAAAAAATGATAGAATGAGAACAGGATTATTGACCAATATGCATCCGCTTGCGCAAATCATTTTTTCTATTTTGCTTGCGCTATTTTCATTTTTTGTAATAAGTTTTATAGGTGCAATCATTGCAATATTCATTTTTCAACTAAGCCTTGAGGAGTTGACTGGCTTACTACAAAGCATACCTGATGAAGGGAATATATCAATTTTAAAGTTCTTTCAACTTCTGCAATCGATTGGATTATTCCTTATTCCTTCAATAATTCTTGCAAAAGTATTTTTTAAGGATGGATTGCAAAACTTCGGATATAGTAAGCATATTAATGCCTCAACAGTTTGGTGGGTTTTAATTCTAATGATATTTGGTTTTCCCTTAGTGAATTTATTGGGAGAATGGAATTCAGAAATGAAATTGCCTGCTTTCTTTTCATCGCTTGAGGAAACCCTGAAAAGATTAGAGGAGAATGCACTTGAAATTACAGAGGCATTTATGAGTACTAAGACCATTGCTGGATTATTCTATAATATTTTGTTAATTGCAATATTGCCTGCATTGGGTGAAGAATTATTTTTTAGAGGCATAGTTCAACGAATATTTATTTCCTGGACTAAAAATCCGCTGCTTGGGATTATTATTGGGGCTTTTCTATTTAGCTTTATGCATCTTCAGTTTTATGGGTTTATCCCCAGATTTTATCTCGGAATTATTTTTGGCCTTATTTATTTTTGGTCAGGATCTATATGGCTACCTATTTTGGCTCATTTTTTGAATAATGCAGCAGCAGTAATAATATTATTTATCTACGGTCACAAAACTGTTGGGAAAGATATTGATACTATAGGGACTCAGGAAGGTAGATTATATTATCTCATAATAAGTATCTCGATTGTTTGTATGGCCTTATGGAAGATATATAAGTCGAGGACAAAGGAAGAAATAGTCAGATGAGAATATTATTGTTATTGATAATATACCGGTAGTTAGGCAGTCCCTCTTCTTTCAACTGGAGAAAAGTGTATTTTTAAAAGTTCATTTTTCCTGAAAACATATACCAATCCATATTGGGAAGCTTCATCTCGTTTCATATTCTCCGGCAGATCACTGAATTTATCTTCCACTTCATTCCAGATTCTTAGTATAATTTCATCAGCTTGATTTCTTATTGAAGCCAGCTTTTCCAAAGCTAATCTATTTCTTTTCTGCAACGTTTTTTGGAAATTGTATGCATCCATAAATTGTTCATACCTAACCTTCACTACTGCAATAGTTGGATTGCTAATAGGTGTTAAACCTTTTTTAATTCGCTGTTTTTCTCCTTCAATAAGGCGGGCACCCAATTCTATTACTTCTTTTTCTGTATTTAAAATCGGTAGTGTTTTTGAATTATTTTCAAGTCCGAAAATCTCTCTCGTATACTCAGGTAATTCACCCCGAATAATGGCCATGTTCATTACTTGAATAAAATGGGAGATATACAATTTAACTTTTTTCAAAGAATTTTTGTACCGATTATTATTTGTAACCTGGTAGTCAAAAGCCTGCTTCTGGTTGTTTAAAGTATGGTTGAATGTTTCAACAAAGGACTGCAACTTTAGTAGGCTACCCTGACTGAATGCAAGTTTGAAGGGCGGGAGCTCTTTTCCTTTTATAAGTGCAGCTTTCAGCGCTTTCATACGGGCTGCATCTGTGTTTGGTAGTCTTCTGTAGGGCATTAGGGTTTGTTAATTAAATGTTGAAAAACACTTATTATTGTGCGAATATAATACTTTTATTATAAAAGTTATCCCTGTTCGCAGAAAATATTTCTCTTGTAAACAATTTTTTATCAGGAGGTTTGAGAGGATCATGTGAAATATATTAGTCACTTGAAGATATAGGTTTTGTTATACCAATAATTGAATGTAATTTTATGAAAAATCTTTACTATCAATTTCTAAATAAATTACTATGTTTTCTGAAAAAGTATATTCTGATCGTCGTAATCGATTAAAAATGAAGGTTAAATCAGGTTTGGTTCTGTTTCTTGGAAATACGGAAGCCAGCTTTAACTATCCTGCAAATACATATCATTTTAGACAAGACAGTGATTTTCTTTATTTCTTCGGCTTGGATCATCCCGATTTTGCTGCTCTAATTGATGTTGATTCCGGTGAGGACTATATCTTCGGTAATGACGTGGATATGGATGATATTATTTGGATGGGACCACAACCCACTATCAAAGATTTAGCATCGAAGGTTGGTGTTAATAAGACATTCCCGCTGCTAAAACTGGATGAATTTATAAAGGACGGATTGGGTAAGGACCGGAAAATTCACTTTTTACCTCCATATAGGGGCGAGAACCTTATAAGAATTGGAAGTTTATTAAATGTTCCTCCGACAGATATTAGAAGTCAAGCTTCGCAAGAATTGATTAAAGCTGTTGTTAGTTTGCGGATAATTAAGGATGATGGAGAAGTTCAGGAAATTGAAAAAGCTATAGAAATCGCCTATCATATGCATACCACATCCATGAAAATGGCAAAACCGGGAGTTGTTGAGAGAGAAATAGCTGGTACAATTGCTGGTATTGCATCTTCTATGGGCGAGGGCGTTTCCTTTCCAATTATATTGAGTATAAATGGTCAGACATTACATAATCATTACCATGGGAATGTATTGAAAGAGGGAAGGATGATGGTAACAGATGCCGGAGCCGAATCTTTACTTCATTATGCTAGTGATATTACCCGGACAGTACCAGTAGGTGGAAAATTTAATTCAAGACAAAAAGATATTTACGAAATTGTATTGAAGGCTAATGTCGAAACCACCAAGGGTGTTGTTCCAGGTAAAAGCAATAGAGATAGTCACTTGTATGCGGCTGAGATCATAGCTGAGGGGCTTAATAACCTGGGAGTTATGAAAGGGAATATTAAGGAGGCAGTACAACAGGGTGCTCATGCCTTGTTCTTTCCTCATGGATTGGGACATCACATGGGACTTGATGTTCACGATATGGAAGGTCTTGGTGAGAACAATGTTGGCTATGACGAAGAAACAAAAAGAAGTGATCAGTTTGGTTTAGCATTTCTTCGGTTTGGTAAAAAATATGAAACGGGTCATGTATTCACCATCGAACCAGGTATCTATTTTATCCCAGCCCTGATCGATCAATGGAAGGCTGAGAATAAGTTTTCAGAATTTATTAATTATGAAAAGGTAGAGACTTATAAGGACTTTGGCGGTATCAGGATTGAGGATGATATCCTGGTTACAAATGATGGTTATCGTGTGCTTGGTAAGCCTATTCCTAAAACCGTTGATGAGATAGAAGACATTATGAAATAAATTAATTCTTTTATATAATAGAAAAAGGGCGCCTCTCAAGGCGCCCTTTTTTGCAACTATTTAATAGGGTTTATGTTAACTTTGCGCCAATAAATTCTCGGTTCATCCTGGCAATATTTGTTAGTGAAATTTCTTTAGGGCACTCTGCCTCACAGGCTCCGGTGTTTGTACAGTTTCCAAATCCAAGTTCATCCATTTTCTTCACCATAGCCTGCACTCTATCCCTGGCTTCTATTCTCCCCTGTGGAAGCAAAGCATATTGTGATACTTTTGCTGATACAAATAACATAGCAGATGCATTTTTACAGGCTGCAACACATGCACCGCATCCAATGCAAATTGCTGCATCAAAAGCCATATCAGATTTGTCTTTTCGCACCGGAATAGCATGGGACTCAGGAGCACTGTTAACATTGGTAGATATAAATCCGCCGGCTGTCTGTATTTTATCAAATGGAGTCCTGTCAACCATCAGATCTTTTATGACCGGAAATGATTTTGCCCGCCAGGGCTCAACAACAATGGTTTCACCATCTTTAAAAATACGCATAGAAAGATGGCAGGTAGTAATTCCTTTTACGGGCCCATGCGGGTGACCATTTATATACATACCACAGGCACCGCATATTCCCTCACGGCAATCGTGGTCAAAAGCTACCGGATCATCGCCTGACAAAATCAGCTTCGTGTTGAGTGCGTCGAGCATCTCAAGAAATGACATTTCAGGGGATACTTCATCGAGCTCATATTTGACAAACTTACCTTTTGCCGTAGCATTTTTCTGGCGCCATATTTTTAAATTGACTTTCATTTCGTATTTATTTAACGTTCGATTATCAAAATACTTTTTTTCTTATTTATAACTTCTTTCTTTTACCTCAACTTCTTTAAACTTCAAGTCTTCTTTATGCAGTTTGGATTCCTTGTCTTCACCTTCATATTCCCAGGCTGCCACATAGGAAAAGTTCGCATCATCACGTTTCGCTTCACCCTCTGGTGTCTGGCTTTCTTCACGAAAATGGGCGCCACATGATTCAGTCCGGTTTAAGGCATCCGTTATCATGAGCTTAGCCAATTCAAAATAATCAGCAACTCGCCCGGCTTTTTCCAATTCCTGGTTGACTTCGCCAGCTTCTCCAGGAATTTTAAGATCTGACCAGAATTCATCCTTCAACTCCTTTACCATTTGTTGCGCTTTTTCTAAGCCTTCTGCGTTACGTGACATTCCGCAGTAATCCCACATTATTCGACCCAGCTTACGATGGAAGGATGTAGCAGTTTGATTTCCATTTATAGAAAGCAATTTTTCAAGTCTTTCTTTAACCTCTTTTTCTGCTTCTTCAAATTCTTTCTGGTCGATTGAAATCCTGGGAGTTCTAATTTCATCTGCCAGGTAATCATCAATGGTATAGGGAAGAATAAAGTAGCCATCTCCTGATGTTTGCATAAGTGAACTGGCGCCGAGACGATTTGCACCATGATCTGAAAAGTTAGATTCCCCAATGGAATATAATCCAGGAATGGTAGTCATTAGATTATAATCTACCCAAAGGCCTCCCATGGTATAATGCCCTGCCGGATAAATGCGCATAGGTTCCTTATATGGATTGAGTCCGGTAATGGTTTGATACATCTCAAATAAGTTTCCATATTTAGCTTCAATGGCATCTTTACCTTGTTTGTTTATGGCATCCCTGAAGTCAAGGTTTACTGCCAGCCCGGTATCACCCACACCGTAACCAGCATCACACCGCTCTTTAGCAGCCCGAGAAGCAACATCTCTTGGAACCAAGTTTCCAAACGCAGGATATCTGCGTTCGAGATAATAATCTCTTTCTTCATCGGGAATTTCATTGGCATGGCGTTTATCTCCCTTTGCCTTTGGAACCCAGATTCGGCCATCATTTCTTAGGGATTCTGACATCAGTGTTAATTTGGCCTGATAGTCGTTCAACTGAGGAATACTGGTTGGATGAATCTGAACAAAACTAGGATTTGCAAAAAAGGCTCCTTTTTTATGTGCCTTCCATGCTGCTGATGGATTTGAATTTACAGCCAGCGTAGAGAGATAATAAATAGTACCATATCCCCCTGTGGCTAAAACTACAGCATGTGCTGAGTGTCGCTCAATTTCCCCACTGATAAGATTCCTTGTAATTATACCTCTTGCTTTACCTTCAATTAATACTATTTCAAGCAACTCCTGACGTGGATACATGGCAACCGTTCCTTTGTTAATTTGCCTGTTTAAGGAGGAGTAGGTTCCAAGAAGGCATTGTTGGCCGGTCTGTCCTTTTGCGTAAAATGTTCTGGACACCTGCACACCTCCAAACGAACGATTGTCAAGATTTCCACCATAATCCCTGGCAAATGGAACACCAAGAGCAGTAAAATGATCAATAACATCATTACTGACTTCAGCAGCTCTGTATACATTGGCTTCCCGGGCACGGTAATCACCACCTTTAATCATATCATAAAACAATCTGTATACGCTGTCACCATCATTTCTATAATTTTTGGCTGCATTAATACCTCCCTGGGCAGCAACTGAGTGTGCTCTTCTTGGAGTATCCTGGTAACAGAAGTTTTTTACATTATATCCCAGCTCACCCAGAGCTGAGGCAGCACCTGCACCGGCGAGTCCAGTACCTACCACAATGATGTCCAGTTTTTTCTTATTGGCAGGATTTACCAGATTGGAATGAGCCTTGTAACTAGTCCATTTTTCAGCCAACGGACCTTCAGGTATCTTTGAATTTAGTTTTGTCATGATATGCTATGATTTCTAATTCTTACTTATTTAGAAAAGTATATAATAACCGGTATAATAATATATCCCAGAGGAATTACAATAGAGTAGATCAATCCTAAGGTTTTAATACATGAAGTGTATTTTTGATGGTTTAATCCGAGAGTCTGGAAAGCTGATTGAAAAGCATGATTTAAATGAAAGCTAAGTATAATAAATGAAACAAGATAAAAAACTATATAGCCCGGTATTTTAAATAATTCATGGGCCATTCCATAAAAATTCTCATGATCGCCTTCTACTAAACCCAGTTTTACAAAGTAGAAGTTGACAAAATGAATGATCAGGAAAATAAGAATAATCAAACCTGTATAGATCATATATTTTGAAAAGAAAGAAGTTTGTGTGGAGGCAGTAACCTTGTACCTGTCTGGTCTGGCAGTCCAATTCTGAATTTGAAGTATGACACCCCAAAGAATATGAATTAAAATACCACCAATCAGAACCAGCTCAAATACTTTTATAATTGGGTTGGAAGCCATAAAATGAGCTGCCGTATTGAAGGAGGTAGGATCATCTGATAAAAGGAAAAAATTAATTCCCAGATGTACCATCAAAAACACAATTAAAAAAAGCCCTGCAAGGGCCATGACAATTTTTTTTGTCACCGAAGTACCAAAAAAACTACTCATATGGAAAATTTTTAAGAATGATAGTTAGGACTGTATTATTAAAGAGATGTATTAATTTTGCATCAAATGTATTTTATTAAATATGTTTTTGCAATGTTAAGAAGCATATTCAAGTTAATTTAAATTAAATCTAAAAAGTCAGATTAAAGTATGTTAAATTCGATACCATTTAAGGAATCCCAAGTTTACTTCATCGATGAAGGGGAGGGTAGTCCAGTGATATTATTGCATGGATATCTGGAATCACTAAAAATATGGGATAGCTTTACCCCTCTATTGTCTGATCACCACAGAATTATTAGAATAGATTTGCCAGGTCATGGGGAATCTACTATCCCCGTTAATATTGCAAGTATGGAGTTAATGTCAACGAGCGTAATGGCTGTTATGGATTATTTAAAGATTGAAAAGGCTTTTTTGGTGGGTCATTCAATGGGCGGATATGTTACACTGGCTTTTTTGGAACTGTTTAAGGAACGGCTTACAGGATTTTGTCTTTTTCATTCCCAACCTTTCGCTGATACTCCAGAAATCATAAAAAAGAGGAAAAGAGAAATTCTCCTGATATTGAAAGGCAAGAAAGATGTAATATGCAACTTGAATATTCCAAATGCTTTCGCTTATGATAATCTGGAAATTTTTGAGAATGACATTGATTTTGCAAAGGAAATTGCTCGAAGCACTTCAGATTCAGGTATAATTGCTTCTCTTAATGGTTTAATGACCCGACCCGATAGAAGCGGATTATTGTCAGAAACAATCCTTCCATTTTTATGGATACTTGGGAAGAAGGATAAGTATATTCCACATGATTTAATAATTGAAAAAGTAAAACTCCCAGCAAATTGTACGCTAGTTTTACTGAGGAATAGTGGCCACCAGGGCTTCATGGAGGAAGGGAAATTCTCAGCCAATGCAATTATGACATTCTTATCAAACCTGGAATAAACTGATCAGGAAGATATATACTTTATAGCTTCCTTTAAGGTTGCATCTATTTCTTGCCAGATTGGGTAAAATCCTGCATTATCAAGGATGTTACGCGCTATATAAGCCAATATTTCAGTATAGATAAGATGCTTTGACTCATTAATCTCCTGTTGGTTTGGTGGAACATTATTTTTGCTTGCAAATTTTAAAAAATTATCAAACAAATTCTGTTCTTCAAGGTAAGCTCTAAGGTCTTTAACATTTTCATACTTCTCTAATTCTGAACGGTTTTTATCAGTGTATTCAAATGCATATCTATATATCAGACCTTTGTTTCTCACTTGCCTAAAATAATGTGTTACACCCGTTGTATCCATTGGAACAAAAACATCGGGCATAATTCCTCCGCCACCATATACGATTTTCCCACCTGGAGTGGTATATTTTAGTGAATCATTGAACTGAATACTATCCTCTTTTTCAAATTCACCATTCATATACCTGGTTTGTAAATCGTGAACATAATCATCAATTCCATTATCATATGGTTTTTGAATGCATCGTCCTGTTGGAGTATAGTACCGGGCTATGGTTAACCGAATTAAAGATCCATCTGATAACATCAATGGTTCCTGCACCAGGCCTTTTCCAAATGACCTGCGCCCCATAATGGTACCTCTATCGTTATCCTGAATGGCTCCGGCAACAATTTCACTTGCCGATGCTGACCACTCATCCTGCAGAATAACAATTCGTCCGTCTTGGAATTTGCCGCTACCATCGGCATAAAAATTCTCTCTGTCCTGTGAGCGACCTTCCGTATACACAATCAAGGTTTCCTTTTCAAGAAACTGGTTTGCCAGATTGGTGGCTGCATCCATATAACCTCCACTATTGCTTCTTAAATCGAGGATCATTTGAGTCATGCCTTCCTGGCGTAATTTGTCTAATGCATCAAGAAACTCATGATAAGTTGTTCGGGCAAATTTACTTATCTTAACGTACCCTGTAGAGTCATTCGCCATATAAGAAACGTCGATACTATATAGGGGGATCTTATCCCGGGTGATAGAAAAGTCAATTAGTTCAGGCACTGATCGGCGAGCAATCCCAATGTTAACTTTTGTGCCCCTGGGTCCCTTTAATTTTTTAACAATATCATTCTGGTCTACACTTACACCGGCAACAATGCTATCGCTGATTTTAATGATTCTGTCACCAGCCATTATACCTACTTTTTCAGAGGGCCCACCAGGAATAATTGAATTAATTATAACTGTATCGTTGGGCATGCTAAAGGAAACACCTATTCCTTCAAAATTTCCCCGGAGAGGTTCGGAAACCCGTGCAACATCTCGAGCAGGAATGTACACTGAGTGCGGGTCAAGTTGCTTAAGAATTTCGGGGATAGCTGCTTCTTCCAGATCACGACGGTTTACTGAATCGACATATTCAGCTTCAATAAAACTTAAAATACCCTGTAATTTATCAGCCCTGGGTCTGAAGGAATAACTATTAGTTGATTGCGTTTTTTTAAGCTGCAAGCCAATTAGAAGTCCTCCTGCAAAAATTATAGCCAATAATAGCGGTAATAATATGGATAGTTTGTTATTCTTATATTTCACTCTGTATATATTTAATTTATTTTTTAGCGTAAATAACTTTTAAATCTGAAAGCAACTATTCTAAAAGTAAAAACGCTTTATAACTTAATTTGAACAATTTCTATATTTGCTCGTTTCAAAAGGTCTACCCCTGTTTCATCACGATATTTCTCAACAAAAACAACACGTTTTATACCTGACTGAATAATTAGTTTTGAACATTCCATGCAAGGTGATGTAGTCACATATAAAGTAGAGTTTTCACTGCTGTTATTTGATTTAGCCACCTTGGTAATTGCATTGGCTTCAGCATGCAGCACATAAGGCTTAGTTTTTCCGATCTCATCCTCACAAACATTTTCAAATCCTGCCGGCGTACCATTGTAGCCATCAGAAATAATCATTCGGTCCTTAACGATTAAAGCACCCACTTGTTTTCGAAAACAATATGAATTTTTGGCCCAGGTAGCAGCCATTTCCAGATACCGTTTATCAAACAAGCTTTGCCTGTCACCATAAGGATGGATGATATTGTCATTGATACTCATACTGAGACCAGATTTTTTGACGATTATTTTTTTCGTGGCGGTGGCAAATATACCCAAAAAATGAGACAATCAGTATTGCGCAGTTTATGAGTGTTTTTCCTGGAATTTTTGAGTAGCCAGATTACAAATAAGTAATCATTCTCATGTGAGAAACAATTAAATATTCTGTTATAAGATTTACTTGTTGTAGTGGAAGTCTAATATTAAAGACTTAGACTAAGTGATTTTTAAAGCTTACTCTTGCAGAAGATAGGGTAACTCACCATCAGGCGATTCCTCAAAAACACTCTTAGCATTGTAAGATTCTGTAGGTAATTTCTCATCTTTTCTAACTCCGTTTTTCTTTTTGAAAACTTTGCTAACATTGAAAGGTGAGGTTTTTTTCCGGAACATTTTTTCGCTAATATCACCGCTTATGTAGCTATAGATTATATTTAGCTGTTTCGGTTTTAGATTAATTAAACTAGTAACCATTTCATCCGCATCAGCCTGAAAGAAATCTATTGAGTTTGAAAAAGCTGCAAGACCCTGTCTCATCCTTATCTCAGATTCTGGATGTTTGGAAACATAAAAAACTATTTGAGACACTACTGATTCCGAAGCACTCATTTTATCCATTTTTCTTATGTGTCTATTATTTACTACAAATACTGTTCCAATTAATGATACGGAAAAGTGACTAATTAGTTACTGTTTTAATAAAGATTTGTTCATCATGTAATATAGTTGGGTAAGGGCTGTATATGGCTTATTATTAGGATTGTGCAAAAGAAAAGCCCCTTGCTATTATAATTTAACAAGAGGCTTTTAATATAAATGTACCCAGAGCCGGGGTCGAACCGGCACGGCATTGCTGCCACTGGTGTTTGAGACCAGCGCGTCTACCAATTCCGCCACCTGGGCAAGAAAAATATAAGAACCACCATAAATGGATTGCGAAGATAATTATAAGTTTTTTGAGTGCAAAATTATTATCATAAAATGCTTCAAGAACTCTTTGATCTAAGTTTTGAAGTTGATCTGCTATTAAACAGTTTTAAAATTATTTTTACTCTGGGTCATCTTTTTACCTTTGTAGTAAATATATAAATAAAATTATTTGACCAATGGAAAAAGTAAATATCCGGTTTAAGGAAATCCTTAGCAGGCTTGGAATTGAAGAAACAAATTTCGGTGTTTCAACGGGTGCAGAATGGTTTGATACAAAGGGAACTGTCTCTGGTTCAGAATCTCCCGTAGATGGAAGTCTAATCGCAGATGTAAGAACTGCTACTATTGAAGATTATGAAATGGTAGTGGAAAAAGCTCAAGTGGCTTTTAAAATTTGGAGAGAAATTCCTGCACCTCAAAGAGGAGAAGTAGTACGACAGATTGGACTTGCTTTAAGAGAAGCCAAAGAAGACCTGGGGATGCTGGTTACGCTGGAAATGGGTAAAATTTACCAGGAGGGTTTGGGTGAAGTTCAGGAGATGATAGATATCTGTGATTTTGCAGTCGGCCAGTCTCGAATGTTAAATGGATTTACCTTACATTCTGAAAGACCAAAGCACAGATTGTTTGATCAATACCAGCCGCTTGGTATAGTAGGCTTGATCACCTCTTTTAACTTCCCTGTGGCCGTGTGGGCCTGGAATTCAATGATTGCTGCCATAGCTGGTGATGTTGTTATTTGGAAGCCCAGTTCAAAAACACCTTTAACTGCCATAGCTACTCAGAAAATTATTCAGAGTGTTTTGAAAGAGAATAATGTTCCTGAAGGTGTCTTCAGTCTGGTAGTTGCTAAGTCATCTGTATTGGGTGATAACTTTGCAGCTGATAAGCGTATTCCATTATTTTCAGTTACTGGATCCACAAGAGTTGGTCAACGTGTTGGCGGCATTGTAGGTAAAAGGCTAGGAAAGTCTATTCTTGAACTGGGTGGGAACAATGCCATTGTTATTTCGGAGCATGCCGATTTAAATCTTGCCATACCTGCCATTGTTTTTGGCTCTGTAGGTACAGCAGGTCAACGTTGTACTTCAACCCGGAGGCTAATAATTCACGAAAAAGTATACGATGAGGTTAAAGGGAAATTATTAAATGCCTATGCCCAGGTAGTTAATAAAATTGGTGATCCAACCAGTACAAATACCCTGGTTGGACCAGTGATAGATGGAGCTGCAGTAGATTTGTTTATGCACGCAGTAAAAAATGTTGAAAAAGAAGGAGGGAAGCTTATTTTTGGTGGAAAAGTATATCCAGAGGCGAAGTATGGATCCAGCTATTTTGTAGAACCTGCGCTTGCGGAAGCAGAAAATCATTATGAAATTGTTCAGGAAGAAACCTTTGCTCCAATTCTTTATCTATTGAAATATAAAACAATTGAAGAGGCTATTGAGATACACAATGATGTGCCACAAGGTTTATCATCGGCTATTTTTACCCTTAATGTTCGTGAGGCCGAACTATTTCTTTCTGAAGTGGGTTCAGATTGCGGTATCGCCAACGTAAATATTGGTACATCTGGTGCAGAAATTGGTGGTGCATTTGGTGGAGAGAAAGATACCGGTGGTGGACGAGAATCTGGGTCAGATGCCTGGAAAGCATATATGCGCAGGCAGACAAATACGATTAATTATGGTACAGAATTACCCCTTGCTCAAGGAATTAAGTTTGATATATAGTATTGTGCAATAACTTATCTAATCCCTGGTGTAATCCAGGGATTTTTTTGCCTTAAACTAAAATTTCAAGTTAAAGGAGGATAGAATAATTATTTATCCGGCGTGATATAACATTTTGGAACTAACTAGTTTCAGAACTAGCTTGTAAATGCTTTCGGGGTCATAACCACATTCTTTATAAAGTTCCATTTGGGTTCCATGCTCAATGAATTTATCTGGTATTCCTAAACGAACAACCTGCGAGGCATAAGCATGATCAGAAAAGAACTCCAATACTGCTGAGCCTAATCCACCAATAATTGTACCATCTTCTACCGTAATTATTTGCTTGAACTTTTTCCCAACTTCATGAAGAATAGATTCATCAATGGGTTTTAAGAACCTCAAATCATAATGAGTAACATGAATATGATTCGTATTTAGCTTTTCAACTGCCTGACGTACTAAATTTCCAGCATGGCCAATACTTAATATGGCAATATCATCACCAGAAGATATCTGTCTTCCTTTTCCTATAGGGATTTTTTTAAACGGGTTTTTCCAGTCTGTCATAACTCCAGATCCTCTTGGGTAACGAATGGAAAATGGGCCATGGCCTCCCTCCTGGGCAGTATACATTAAATTACGCAATTCTTCTTCATCCATAGGAGCCGATACAATTATACCTGGTATGGACCTGAAATAGGCCAGGTCATAGGCTCCATGATGCGTAGGGCCATCATCACCAACAAGTCCGGCGCGATCTAGGCAAAATGTAACATCAAGTTTTTGCAAAGCCACATCATGTATAACCTGATCGTATGCACGCTGCATAAATGATGAATAGATGTTACAAAAAGGAATCATATTCTGGGTGGCCAATCCAGCAGAAAAAGTCACAGCATGCTGTTCTGCAATTCCTACATCAAAAGTTCGGTCAGGATTTTTATCCTGCATCAGATTCATCGATGAACCGGCTAGCATTGCCGGGGTTATCCCAACTATCTTTGGATTTTTTTCAGCAAGCTCTACCAGAGTTTGTCCAAATACATCCTGGTACTTTGGAGGTTGAGGTTTATCTGAACTTACCTTGAAAATCTTGCCAGTAATTTTATCAAACTTTCCAGGTGCGTGAAAGGCAGTCTGATTCAGCTCTGCTTGTTTAAATCCTTTCCCCTTAGTAGTACGGCAGTGCAATAATTTGGGACCAGGAATATTTTTAAGGTCATTAAGAACTTTGGTAAGATATACCACATCATGTCCATCAACCGGACCAAAATACCTGAAATTAAGTGCTTCAAAGAAATTACTTTGTTCTAGGATTGTGCTTTTTAATCCGCCTTCAAGTTGTTTTACCAGTGAACGAGTTTTGGGAGCTATTTTGCTAAGCTTTCCCAGCAGTTTCCACATATCGTCCCTGAACCTGTTGTATGTTGGGGAGGTGGTTATATCAAGGAGGTACTCATTCAGGGCACCAACGTTTGGATCGATGGCAATTCCGTTATCATTGAGGATTACAAGAATATTTGTTTTTTCAATTCCCGCATTGTTCAGGCCTTCAAAAGCCATACCAGCGGTCATGGCGCCATCGCCAATAATAGAGATTACCTGGCGATCTTCATTCTTTTGGGCTGCTGCCACAGCCATACCCAATGCAGCTGATATTGAAGTGGATGAGTGACCTACACCAAAAGCATCGTATTCACTTTCCGACCTGTTCGGAAAACCACTTATTCCTTTAAATTTTCTATTTGTGTGAAATCTATCTCGTCGTCCAGTAAGGATTTTATGACCGTATGCCTGGTGACCAACATCCCATACAAGCTGATCATAGGGGGTATTGAAAACATAGTGGAGTGCTACAGTAAGTTCAATTACTCCCAGGCTAGCACCGAAGTGGCCTGTATTGGTACTTACTACATCAATAATAAAATCTCTTAGTTCCTGGCTGAGTTGAATTAATTCCTCTGGCTTAAGTTTCCGGAGATCAGACGGATCCGAGATTTGATTTAAAAACCCTATGTTATTTACCCCTTCCATTTGCAATTATTTCTTTGTACGAATAATGCAGGTGCAAAGATACAAATATTATTCACTCAATAGAACAATAATTCAGTACTGAAATATCTATATTTGCAGGTTGATAATAATTTTTGCAAGTCGCAAGAGATCTTTATTGACTTGAAGATGAATTTTATACTGTTTAAATACTACCTATATGAAAAGTAAAATAATATCAATTCTTATAGTTTTAATTTCTTTAGTTGGATACTCTTGTGTATCCTCAAAACAATTTAGGGAAATTCAGGCACAAAAAGACAATCTGCAGAGTGAAAGAGATAATCTTCTGGCCGAAAATGAAAAGTTAACAGTTACAAATACTGAAATTTCATCTCAAATTTCTAAGCTAAAAGATGAATGGGAAAGGCTTAGCAGGGAGCAAGAATCGCGAGCCGAAGAACTTGATCGGATGGAAAAAGAGTATCAACTTATGAAAAGAGGATACTTTGATCTGCAAAGGGCACAGGAAGAGTTGGTGAAAGGAAATAACAGGGAAACCCGTCGTTTATTGAAAGAACTCCAAAATACCCAGGAAGATCTTCAGGCAAGGGAAGATAAGCTGAGGGAATTGGAAAAATCATTAGGGGAGAAAAAAAGAAACCTTGAAGAACTACAATATGAGGTTGAAAAACGGAATGCCAGACTTTTAGAGTTGGAGCAGATTCTTAACCAAAAAGATGAGATGATGGCCGAGATTAAAAGTAAAGTATCCAGAGCACTCCTTGGATTTGAGAACAATGGCTTAACCATTACTCAGAAAAATGGTAATGTCTATGTTTCAATGGATGAGAAGTTATTATTTAAATCAGGTAGCTGGACAGTAGATCAACGTGGAGTGCAAGCTATACGAAATATTGCCGATGTACTGGAACAAAATACCGATATTAATATCATGATTGAGGGGCATACAGATAATGTAACCTATAACAGTAAAAGTGGTCAGATTCAGGATAATTGGGATCTAAGCGTAAAAAGAGCGACCTCAATTGTTAAAATATTGCTTGATAATTCCACTATTGATCCAAAACGGGTTACAGCATCTGGACGAGGAGAGTTTTACCCTCTGGACCTTTCAAACACAGCTGAAGCCAGGCAGAAGAATAGAAGAACAGAAATTATCCTTACTCCAAATCTCGATGAGCTTTATAAAATCCTGGATATGAATTAAACATTTTTTACTAAGGATTATATTTTTTGATAGACTAATCAGGGATTTGTGAAGTAACTATGTAATTTTTTTGAAAAATATTTTTATATGAAATTTGTCAAAAGAGCGCTTAAGATACTTGTTTACTTATTCATCATTTTGCTGATAGGAGGATACTTTTTTATTCGGTTTATAGCTAATAGGTCCGTACCTGATTACAATAAGAAAATTGAGCTTAAAGGTTTGAATGAGGAAGTTAAGGTCTCACGAGACTCTTTTGCTATACCCCATATATATGCCAACAACGAAGAAGATTTGTATCGTGCAGTTGGGTACTTAATGGCTCAGGACAGACTTTGGCAAATGGACTTGCTGCGAAGGGTAACCCAGGGACGCTTATCCGAAATATTTGGAGAAGATATGGTGGATGCTGATTTATTTTTGAGAGCATTACGAATCCCTGAAAAATCAGTGTTCCTTATGGAGATTGCTTCACCTGAGATTTTGAGTGCATTTGAAGCTTATACTGATGGTATAAATCAATACATTGAACAACATATACATAAACTTCCACCGGAGTTTGCGATTCTTGGCTAT
>JASJGS010000196.1:0-36076 GCA_033791445.1 Bacteroidales bacterium
GAATGTTTCTCATTGTGAGGCTATAAGATTTTTAAATATCTATTTCAATAAGCTAACCAACCTGGATGTTTCTGATCTTATCGATCTACACTGGTTAGACTGTGATGATAACCAATTGACCACACTGGATGTTTCAAACAACAAATCTCTAACAGGTCTGTCATGTGATCATAATCAATTAACGACTCTGGATTTATCAAATCAATATGAATTGCATCACTTGGAGTGTGGTTCTAATCAACTGACCCGTCTGGATATTTCCAATAATCCTAAACTTGGTACAGTATACATAGGCTATCTCTGCCTGGTTATAGATTACATGCCAAGTCTTCAGGAAGTCTGTGTATGGACAATGCCCTTCCCTCCAGAAGGTCTAAATATAACTACAGAAGGCAGCCCCAATGTATATTTCACAACTGATTGCAAATAGGTTGGACTAAAGACCTAAGCCCTGGAGTTGTTGTAGAGTGGATTTCCTAAATGAGTTTTTAATTGTAAGTTTTAAGTTTTTAAAACAGGTCTCAATCATCCGATTGGGGGTTTTTTGCCTTCTTAATGTGCTCGATTATAAAAATATTTTGGTTCTATCCTCCATTTATAGTAACTTGTGTGACTACAACAAAAGCCTAACATTATGAAAAGGATATTAAAAGGAACTGGGCTATTCATTTTTATGACCTTTTTTTTATCATCATCATGTCCAGTAAATGATGATGATGATGAAGATAAAACTATTGGTGTCGAATTTGAAATTTATGGTACAGTAAGGACCAGAAATTCAAAAACAGGTGAGGAATTTCCCTGCCCGCCATCCTTATTTGAAAAGTCCATCAGAGTTGAATATGGAAAAGCTGGCTACTTTGGAAGTGAGTACTATTGTAGTATTGATAATAAGGGGAACTTTTCAAGTGATGGACAATCAGTTGGTTGGGTAAATCTGTACAAAGAGCAGCCAGCTGAAGCCAAAGCTTTTATACACTATGTTCATTATATCCCGGAGGGGCATGAACAGTTCATAGGGTATGACAAACTCCTCTGGGATGATGTCTATCCATCAATTGATTATGGAGGTTCATACAGGTGGAAGGTATTCCTCAATATCGTCCTGGTATTTGATGAACAAAATCAATAAAGGAACACCCAAGGTGGACCGAGAATTAATGAACCAAAGATGATAATTATATTTCTGTAAGGTAAAAACTCTTTTTACTCAGCAGTCATTCCCAGTTTCATTTCCTGGCGAGCGATATCTTTATTAAACAATTAATTCATCATAGCTTATTATGCTTATGGTATTAATTTCATATATTTAAACACTATCTATTGCAATGTCAGAAGAACCAAAAAACCCATTCCAATTTTGGGAGGAACTTAAACGCAGGAAGGTTCCCAAGGTGCTTGCCATGTATGCTGCCAGCGCTTTTATTTTATTAGAGGTTGTTGATATTGTTTCTCCCGCCCTATCATTACCAAGCTGGACTGTAACACTGGTTGTAGTTTTGTTGGCCATAGGGTTTCCAATTACCGCTATTTTATCCTGGATATTTGACATAACTCCGGATGGTATTCAAAAAACAGCTTCCATTGAATCTGCACCAGAGGATTTAACACCTCCGAACAGAAGGAAATTACGGATAGGAGATGTAATTATTGTCGTGTTAATTGTGGTTGTTGGAATATTGGTTTACCCGAAACTATTTAAAAAGGACAAGTTTAAAGGAATCAGAGATGCTGATGGAAGAATTTCGGTGGCTGTGATGCCTTTTCAAAACATAACGAATGATTCACTTTATTCAGGAATGGGATTGGGCATACAAAACCTTCTGATAACAAGCCTCTCGAATTCAGAGGAATTAACAGTTAGACAGTCACAAACCATGCATGACGTACTTGAGAGCACAAAACAGCTAAACTATGCATCTATTACTCCAACAATTGCCAGTGAAATTGCTTTGAAGCTTGAGGCCAATACAGTTATACTGGGTAGTATACATAAGTCAGGCAATAGTTTGCGCATAACGGCCAATCTCCTGGATTCCGGAACTGAAGAAATATATAAGTCCTTTGAGATAGATGGAGATTCTGAGGATGATTTCTTTTCTCTTACGGATTCATTAACAGGTTTGATAAAAAACCATTTGGAGATAAAAGTACTGGAGCTCGATGTAGGTCAGGAGACCCGCCTTCATGCCATAACCGCTTCAGCCGAAGCTTTCTCATACTTTTCGAAGGGGATGAACAAATTCTATTCCCAGGATTATCAAACCGCATCATTCTTTTTCAACAGGGCACTGGAATTAGATCCTGATTTCTTTGGTGCTGCATTTTTCCAGGTTTCAACCTTAGAAATCATGGGCATGATATCGGAAGCCAGGCAATTAACAAACAAGTATTACAATAATATCAATCAATACACTTATGGTCAACAGATAGTTATCAATTACTGGCAAAACTATTTAGATAAGAATCAACAGGAAACCATCAAGTATGCCAAACTCCGCCTTGAGGAGGATCCAATGGATAGAATTATGTGGTACGCCCTAGGTATCAACTATTACCGTGGCCAGCAGTACCAGGAAGCTATACAAGCCTTTGAGAAGGCGCTGGAAATTGATAAAAGCTGGGGAGGAGGATGGGACTGGGTATGGATTTATGCCCATGCTGGGGCCGCCTATCATGAAACCGGGCAGCATACTATGGAAGAAAATATGTATGAACTCGGATTGAGTATTTTACCCGATAATCCGGAGATAATTGCCCAGCAAGCCATATGTTCTCTTTCTCTGGATGATACTGTTGCAGCCAATAAGTACCTGGCAAAATACCGATCCATCAGGGAATCAGAAGGCATGGAAGAGTATTGGATTAATTTCTTTACAGGATTGCTTTATGTAGGTGCCAAAAAATTTATTAAAGCCATTGATTTCTACGAAGATATTATAGCTCAAAATTCTCAAGGGAATCAGGACCCCTGGTGCAAATGGCAATTAGGCTACCTCCTGATTAACCATGAAATAGATGTAGAAGGGGGCTTACAACTTATTAATGAGTCTTTTGAGAAAAATTCTGGGTATGCATATTTACTGGCAAATTTACATCATGCCAAAGGCTGGGGGCTTCACAAACAAGATAAAGATGAAGAGGCACTGGTGCATCTTTCAAAGGGCTGGAAATTGAGACCCTACTATGACCACGATCATTTTCTTCACATTAAAGAAGTGGAAAAGGCTCTTACCGAACAAAACAATTCAATCTAAATTCACAAAAATTTTCATTTTTGTACCTGAATCAATCCTATTACTCGGATGTTCACTCCAATCCAAATTAATTTTCTATTTTGTCAAAGTTTGGCATCATTATTAGCTTCCAACAATAAGAATAAAATTATTATCCTTATTCACCCTTTATATAAAATATAAGTTCTAAAGTTGATGAAAAAAATATTCGCTCATTTAAGGAAAAACTGGATCAAATATGGCTTTGAGACATTAGCTATTGTTATAGGTATTCTGGGTGCTTATTATCTTAGCAACTGGCGTGAGAACAGAACTCTGAAAGAGAAGGAGCTTATCTATATCAATAATCTAAAGAATGACATCGACCGGCAATTATTAATAGTGGAATCCCAACGAGAATTTGAACAAAATATGGTCGATAATTGTGAGGAAATCCTTGAAAACATCCAGCTACCACCCTACGATATTGCCAAACTAAATGAGACTTTCGCTAAAATGTCCCGGAAGTCATTTGTAATAAGCAATCCGGTTTTTGAAGATTTGAAATTTTCTGGTAACCTATCCATAATATCGAATATTGAATTGAGAAATACCTTATTGCAATTTTACCAATATCTCGATTACGTAGAAACTGTTTTTGCCAATAATAATAGAACCTGGGTAGATGGGCTCGGCAGCGACCTTATGGACCTTAATTTAAGTGATTTTGGCTACAAAAAAGATATTTCAACAAAGACCGATTTCGATTTCTCCCTTGAGGTGGACCCATTTATTGGAGCTGATCAAATCATTCTGTCTCAGCTTGAAAATGATGCCATAAGGTTTCTCATACATAACAAAATAAGTCTCCGTGGCAGAGTATCAAACGTTCATTTATCACTTCTTGTGGATCTTGAGGAAAGAAGTTTGATTTTAATTGAACAGCTAATGGATCAACTTAAATAGCACTACTTATGTTCGCCTTCTTTTTCACCGCTATGTTCCCCCTCTCCTTCTCCACCATGCTCACCTTTTCCTTCCTTAGCATGTTCTCCTTCCCCCTCCTCTCCATGCTCGCTATTTCCAACTTCAGCATGAGTAGACCAGGTTTCAAAGGCCTTTTCAGTAGCTTTAAGCTCAACTGTCACCTTTTCCCCGGGCTTCAAGTCCATTGGCTTAGTTGGGCCCAATTCTGTTCCATTTGACAGGTGAACCTCAACCCTGACTTTCTCAATCATTTCATCTGTCACATTTTCAACAGTCCCAACAAATGCATTACTTTCAGCATCATAACTCAAAATAAGATGTGCTCCATTTCTAAGCACATCATACACATCATCCTTACCGAACTGGGTACCATCCTCTTCACCCTCTCCTTTTTCGCCAACATCACGGGCATGCTCGCCTCTCTCTGATTCCATTTTGACGGTTTCCTTATCCTTGGTTTCTTTTGGGTTATTTGAACAAGCGCTGAATAGAATGGCCAGAACAATCGCCAGGCCTGCAAAAATTTTAAATTCCTTTTTCATAAAGCATAATTTTTTTGAGTCACTAATTTCCTAAAGATAACGTATCTAAAAGATTATACTAACTAATAAGAATTATGAAATGGTATCGGCCAATTGATTGGAGCATTTTCAGTTTTCTTTAAAATGATTATAATAATATGCTATCTCAACGGGGTCTTTTATTTCACCTGCAATAATTTTATCAACCAACCTGGGGCAATCCTCAAAATAGGCAGATAGTTTCTTTTTCTTCAAGCCAAAAATACCCTGAGTGACCCTGACCAAAGAGCTTTCATCACTCCTCTTAAAAAGGGGGACTACATCAATATTATCAGATTCCGAATCCATATACTCCAATTGATAATAGCTGAGATATCCCCGAACAATGACTTTTAAAAATTGTTGCTCCCCACGATTTGGTATACTGGTATACTTTTGCTGAAAGAATTCATAGGAATCTTCCAACCACAAGCTTTCAAACTCCGTACTACCCATTCTATACCCTTTTATCTGATTGGGTCCGTATTTCTTCCTTCCGGATTTAGGCTTCTTAAAATATATCTTCTTATAGATCTTACCAAAGGGGGGTGGTTTCCTGTCTTTTACAAGCCCTGTTAATGTATCTCCACCATTGGTGATGATATACCCATCCTGGTAGCCTTTTTGTCCTAGAACCCATGAGGGGTTTATTACTAATACAAAAAACAGAAGAAGTGTTGATTTACTTTTCATTTTAGGATCTTTCAGGCATTAACTTCAATTATTGTACCAATAGTTTGGTTCTTAGAATTAACAGAGCATTAATCGATTGGTGCTCAAGATATCACAGTATCTTTCAATTTAATTAATCAATTAAAAAATAAGTTTTGTCCTTCAATTTAGCCTTTTCATGGAAAAGCACATAAATACCTTGACTATCAGAAGCTTTTTGTATATCTTGAAGGATATTTTCCTAATTCGGCCTAAAAGTTATTAAGCATTTAAATACAAACAACTTTAAAACCCTGCTTACCATGAAAAAATCATTCAAGGCTATTCTATTCTTTTTCCTCGTTTTGATCATTGCCTCATGCAATAAAGAGGAAAGCTCTGGACCGGAAGGCACTTTTACCGACTCACGTGATGGGAAAGTTTACAAAACCATTAAGATAGGAAATCAAACCTGGATGGCTGAAAACCTGGCCTATTTACCAGCTGTAAGTCCTGCCAACGATGCTTCCTCTTCAGAAGTAAAATATTATGTATATGATTACTGGGGGAATGATGTGAACGAAGCAAAGGCCACAACGAACTTTCAAACCTATGGTGTATTATATAATTATGAAGCTGCCTATCATGGCTGTCCTGCTGGTTGGCATTTACCAAGCGATGAAGAATGGAAGCAATTGGAAATGTTCCTGGGAATGAGCCAGGAAGAAGCAGATGATGATGGAAATCGAGGAACTACAGGTGAAGGCGATAAACTTAAAGCAACTAGTGGATGGGATGAAAATGGAAATGAGAGTGGAAATGGAAATAATCAAAGTGGTTTTGCAGGTCTCCCCGGAGGGATTAGACACTACAGTGGCAGTTTCAACGTTATTGGCGAATGGGGTGAATTTTGGAGCTCTACATTTGATGACGATCGCAAAACACATGCCTGGAATCGTTACCTTGTTAATGATACTCCAGATGTGGGTAGATGGGGATTTGAGTTAAGTTACGGTCTCTCTGTTCGCTGTGTAAAAGATTAATAACTAAAATATCCAGAAATTATTTATTAACCTATTATTAATCAGCGTCATGCTGATTCTGTCGAAGTATGACTTATGATAGTATAGGCCCAAATCGAATAATAGCTATTTCAAATATTATTTGGAGCCCCGAATATTTACATACTAACTCTCTTATTTATATAAATTTGCAAATTTTATTTATATAATCTATTTTTAAAGTCAAACCTCGTATAATTATGCCTAAGAAAACTAAAACACCATTCAAATTCTGGCATGAACTTAAACGCCGTAAAGTTTTTAGTGTATTGGCTATGTATGCCGGTGCAGCTTATGTAATTATTGAACTGGTTAATAATATTGCAGAACCTTTAGGCTTACCTGCCTGGACTGCTACAGTGGTTATCTTGCTCCTGGCAGTTGGATTCCCTATTGTAGCCATCTTATCATGGATCTTTGATATAACTCCTTCTGGAGTTGTGAAAACGGAACCCATAGATGCAACGACAGAACAAGAATTGCCTCCCGAATCCGGAAGAAGGCAACTCAGAGTAAGCGATGTTGTTATAATGGTTTTAGTAGTGGTGGTTGGCATACTGGTGTATCCTAAGATATTCAACAGGGACAAACTTGGAAATATTAGAGATTCCGATGGAAAGATTTCCCTTGCAGTGATGCCTTTTGAAAATTTATCAGGAGACAGCACGTACAATGTATGGCAGGGGGGCCTTCAGAATCTTCTAATTACTACCCTTTCAAATTCTGAAGAATTATCTGTTCGTCGATACCATGCTGTAAACGAAGTCATTGACAACACCAACAATTTGAACCTGGCTTCGCTTACACCCAGCTTTACAAGTAGCCTTGCTCAAAAACTTGATACAAAAACATTTGTTATTGGAAATATACTTAAGGCAGGGAATAAGATCCGTATTAATGCACAATTGATGGATGCAGAAACAGAAGAAATTTACAAAACATACCAGGTAGATGGAGATTCTGAGAATGATTTCTTTCCATTGGCTGATTCTCTTTCCGGGATGATAAAGAATTATATTGAAATCAAGAAAATCTCTGATCAATATAATTCTCTTGAGATCAAGGGAAACTCATTAACCAATTCATCTGAGGCGTTCAAACATTATATTCGTGGATATGATGCCTTCAAATATGAGGAATTGGGATCGGCTGTTTCCTGGTTCAAAAAAGCCATTGAAGCGGATTCTTCATTTATTCAGGCATATGTTTTTTTATCCTATGCAAACTTGATGTCGGGCAATGAAAGGGCAGCGAATTATTGGGCTAATATTGCTTATAAGAAAAGATCTGATTTGCCGACCGAAGAAAAACTGATCATCGATCAACTTAATGCCTATTATAATGAAACTCCCTATGAAGAAATTACTTACATAAAACAACTGATTGAACTTGATGAGCTGAATCCATTATACTGGCATCAACTGGCATTCGCCTACTATAAATTATTCGAATACGAAGATGCCATTAGGAATTGGGAGCAAATCTTCCTAATCCATGAAAAGTGGGGAACGGACTACATAAATCCATATACCTATTTTTTAATGGGTGATGCCTACCACAAACTGGATGAGCATGAAAAGGAAGAGGAAATTCTGGCTTTGGGGAATCATGTGCACCCTAATGCTATAATGATTCAACAACACCAGGCGATTTGCGCCTTTTCAAAGGGTGATATTGAAAGAGCGAATGAAATACTTACAGAATATAAATCGATAAGGGCAAATGTACTTCATTGTACGGAAGCTATGATATCTACGGGCATTGGAGTAATCTATTCGAGTTCCAATATGTTTGATGAAGCCGAAGATTATTATCGCCAATCCATTCAACTGGAACCAGACAACCTGGTCTGGGTTAGGGATTTTGCCTGGTTTTTAATCGATAATGATATCAATATTGAAGAAGGACTTGCTCTGTCAGAAAAGATTCTGGAATCGTTTCCAGAATATTGGCCTTCTTTAGATGCGAAAGGATGGGCATTGTATAAACAGGGTAAATATGATGAGGCATTTGAAATACTCAAAGACTCCTGGGATCTAAAACCAGCGTATAGCCATACAGGTTACCTTCATATTCAGGAAGCAGAGAAGGCTGTTGCCAGTCGAAATCAGCTAATGAACTAAAATCTATTCCGGTACAATAAACTCATGTTGAAACTCTTTCACACAAGAATCATCCGGCGCCTTTGTTGGATTATCAAAAAATTCCTTTAGCATCATTATAGCACAATCACCCTGATCAACTGGAGAATGGGCCACTCCTTTAAACAAGTAGAGATATGAATTCTCATGCTGTTTGGCAAATTGAGAAGCATAAGCTGGCAAACATAAATAATCCATTTCACCTGCCAGCAATAAAACAGGTACATCAGTATCAATAGACTTATTCGGCTCCGTACCTTCGACATTCCAAATATACTTTGCTTTGTCCCAAAAATAAGGAGTAAATAAAGTCAGTGAGCTACCTTTTACCAAATCAGCATATTCGCCATCAATAGGAATATTAACAGGCTTAATATCTGGCGTTTCTGAAAGAAAAACACTGAGCGATAAACCCATACTAAATTCATGCAACGGAAAAATCATACCCGGACTTTCAATTATTTCGCTATAATCTCCTGAAACTAATTTATGAATGCTTAATGGAATTTGAGTATTTGCATACATCTGGCTAAAAAGCCAAACTGATATTCTGTTCCCATTTAAAACAACTTTATAGGCATTTCCATCAACCCAATATTTTGCCATAATTGTATCAGGCTTTTCATTTAATCCAGCCAGCATGTCTAAAAACCTGGTCTTTAAATCAGGATAAGCTGAGGACAATTCAGGGTTATTTTCGCATTCTTCAAATATAGAATTTAAGGTATTTATTAAGCTGGTATGCATGTGATAACCACCTAGGTTGATGTCCATTGTACCATTCATTACCACACTTGTCAAACGATCGGAATGATTCATTAATAAGTATTGAGTTACCAAAGTGCCGTATGAAGTGCCAAATATAGAGAACTTATCGTACCCTAGTTGCCTCATTACATAGGCTATTTCGTTGGATATTTCCAATGAATTATACGCAGACAAATTTATTCCATAATCTATAAACCGATTGTATGAAGATTTGAGTTTATCTAAATACAAATCAATGGTTTCATCTGCTGTCAAATTCTTTTCCAGCAACGATAATTGCAGTTCTTCAATTCCATCTATATGCAGGTAAGGTTCAGAATATTTTAAACCTCTTGATTCAATAATTACAACATCCCTGTTATTTAAAAATAAATTACCTAAACCACCAGCTAGTTGAGGAACAAAAGCATCAATATTTGACGAACCGGGTCCCCCTGAACATAAAACTAGAGGTTCTAATGTAGCAGAATCCGATTTACATTTGAATATGGCAACAGCCAGTTCAATAGTGTCCCCATCCGGCTTATTAGAAAATTCTGACACTTTCATATATCCATAGGAAAACTTTCCACTTTTTAGGAGTTCCTAAGGTAATTCAATTGGACAATCTGCACTCACAAATACTCCAATCTTATCTTTAGCATTTGAATTAAGAATCAAAAGAGATAGAACAACAAACAATACAATTGATTTTTTCATAACAATTAAGTATTAAAACACGTTGTGCAATTGGATTTCCAAGCAGTCTGAAAGTCCGTCTGAGCTCATGCCGAAGTCTCAGTGTGACCGTCCTTATCAATTATTTAGATTTCTATCGCCCAACAGGATATTTAAGCTTAGCATCATTCATATGATGTAGAAAATGAGTTTTGGTTACACAAGTTATCAAATATATTAAAATGTTTGATCATTAATTTTTCTAAAAATTAATGGTCCTTTTAGAAAAAACATACTTTAAATATCTAATTTTGGAATTTTCAAGTTATAGAACTTTAGAATGGAGTTTTTTAGAATTATCGATATTAAATCAACTGAACAAGAGTTAAAAGGCAAATTAAGCCTTCAAAATCTTGAAGACTTTTGTCTTAGTTCTTTTCCATTAAACAATGGTACTGAAGTATGTAAGATTGGAGGCATGTGGGGTGAATTTACTTTGCGCAGAGATGAAATCATGGGAGGTGTTCGGTTTTCTATGCTTGACTGTCCAAATGCCTTTGCCTGGACCATAACAACAGGCTACCCACCCGCCAGAGATGGGCTGGTTATCCATCTCACCATAAATCGAACAAGAAAACAGGAGGAATTCGTTGAAGAAATAAATCAATTCCTCAATGATCTGGAAAATGGATTGAATGCATTCATATAACTAAGCTTATCAATCCTTTTAGGAAGCTCTCACCTTTGCCATTAATACCACTATTGCTAAATTTTTCATGCTATTTATATTTTGACTATTTTTGCAAAATCATTGTTTCCCTGTGGCTTATAGAATTATTATACACGGAAACATAAAAGTAGATACAAATGCAAATGATCAATACTTCCTGGCTTCAGAATGATGCCATCATATATAAAGACGAGAAGATCAACTATATAGATCTTATTGGGAATATCCATTCAATGGCTGATAGCTTTAAAGAAGTATCCAGCAGTAAAGTGGCTATTTTTTCTGAAAACCGTGTGGAATGGATTTATGCCTTCTATGCTGCATGGCTTCATAAAGCTGTTGTAGTTCCGGTAGATTATATGGCCTCAGCCTCAGATGTTAGCTATATTTTAGATGATTGTCGCCCTGAATTAATCTTTACAAGCAGGGAGTCACAAAAGACACTCAATAAGGCATTGAAGGATCAAAATTATACCCCGGAAGTTCGGGTATTTGAGGATATCAAGCTTGAAAAATCCTCATCACTTGAAATTGATTTCCCACTTTCCCCGGATGATACGGCAGTAATCATTTACACTTCAGGAACAACCGGGGAGCCCAAAGGAGTTGAGTTATCGTATACCAACCTTGAGGCAAATGTAAGGGCTGTTTCAGAAAAAGTTGTCATATACACACATGAAAGACAGGTGCTTGTATTACTTCCCCTGCATCATATATTTCCTTTAGCAGGATCTATGATGGCGCCTCTATTTGTGGGTGGAACAATGGTATTGGCTCCCTCCATGCAATCATCAGATATGCTGGAAACCATGAAGAACAATAGCATTGCTATCATGATCGGTGTTCCTAGACTATATGAACTAATGTATAAGGGACTGAAAGCTAAAATTGAAGCCAGCAAGGTGGCAGCACTGCTATTTAAATTGGTAAAAGCAAGCGGTAGTAAAAAATTGGCTCATAAAATATTTAAAAAGGTACATGTAGGACTTGGTGGCCATCTTCAATTCATGGTTGCCGGAGGTGCAGCCCTGAACAAGGAAGTTGGTGATTTTTTTAAAACCCTTGGTTTTGAAGTACTGGAGGGATTTGGAATGACAGAAGCAGCGCCCATGATTACCTTTACCCGCCCAGGAAAAGTAAGAATCGGTTCACCAGGACAGGTACTTCCTGGCTTAAGCATTGATATACGCGATGGAGAAGTTGTGGCAAAAGGCCCCAATGTGATGAAGGGATATTACAACAGGCCCGAGGAAACCGCTGAGGTAATTCGCGATGGTTGGTTACATACGGGAGATCTTGGCTACATTGATAAAGACGGTTACCTGTATATTACTGGGAGGAAGAAAGAAATCATTGTTCTTTCAAATGGTAAAAACATAAATCCGGTTGAGCTGGAACATAAACTTGAAAATGCCTGGAGCTTAATAAAAGAGGCTGCCGTGATCCTCTATAAGGGGCACCTGCATGCTACAATTGTCCCAGATCTCGAGGAGGCAAACAAATTGGGCATTAGCGACTTAGATCTTCATTTCCGCGAGGTAGTACTTCGTGAATTTAACCAGGAGCAAAGCTCGTATAAAAGGATTCCCAAATTTACCATCATCCGACAGGAAATTCCTCGCACCCGACTTGGTAAAATTCAGCGCCACAAACTTCTGGAAATCTTAGAGAAACCAACTGATAAAAAAGCGCACAAAGCGTTGCCACAGACAGAAGAATTCGAGGCTGTAAAGACCTTCCTGGAGGCCCAGGTTGATATGGATGTCATGCCAGAACATCATCTGGACTTTGACATTGCTCTTGATTCACTAGGGAAAATAAGCCTGATTGATTTTATAGAAAGAACTTTCGGCGTTAGCATACCTGAAGAAAAAATTTCCAGCTTTCCTTCCATCAAGGAAATGACTGAATATATTAGCAGCCAGAAAAAGTGGTTTAAGACCGAAGATATTAACTGGACCACTACCCTGAAGGAAAAAGTACAGCTAAAACTGCCAAAAACCTGGCCAACACAGAATATGGTAAAAAATATGTTTTCTGGGATATTCCGCGTTTATTTTCGCTTTCAGGGAGACGGGCATAAATCACTTCCGGAAGGGCCATTTATTTTAGCACCCAACCACCAGAGTACACTGGATGGCTTTTTAGTTGCTTCTTTTCTGAAAAGAAAAACGATGCGCCACACCTATGTTTATGCTAAAAAAGAACACTTGAAAGGACGCCTGGCACAATTTCTGGCCAAGCGGAATAATGTCATTATAATGGATTTGAATAAGGATCTTAAATTGTCTATTCAAAAACTGGCCGAGGTGCTAAAAAAGGGCAGGAATATTATGATCTTTCCGGAAGGAACCCGATCCGCTGATGGACTTATGGGTGATTTCAAGAAAACATTTGCCATTTTGAGTACCGAGTTAAACGTTCCGGTTATCCCGGTAGCTATTACCGGTTCATACCAGGCCATGCCCAGAGGAGCTATTTTTCCAAGGCCCTTTAAAAAGATTCAGGTCAATTTCCTGGCCCCGGTGAACCCAATAGGTTATACTTTAGACAGTTTAACAGAGAAGGTACGTGAAGTTATTTCCAAGAAAGTAGGGAAGTAACTTTTATTAACATAAAAATCCTTCAATCTGTCTAACAAAGGACTTCTAACGATTATTGGTCATCGGCCATTTTGAGTCTGCCCAGCACATCCTTTTTATAAGTTCTGCTTATAGGAATGTCCATTCCCTCAACTGAAATATGCTCCCGGGAAAATGAGATGATTTTTTCAATATTGACGATAAAAGATCGGTGGACCCGAATGAATTCAGAAGGCAGCTTCTGTTCTATCCTGCTAATTCTTTCACGAGTTATAATTTTTTGGTCATCAACCGTCCGTATTACTATATAGTCTGACATACTCTCAATAAAAACAATGGAATCATATACTATTTTCCTATTCTGACGCTCAGATCGGATTGTAAGTCCATCGGTTAATCCTGAATTCAATTTAGAACTAAGATTTTTCATGTCTTCTGCCATTTCCAGGTAATCTAATACTAGATTAAAGAAGGCATTCACGATTATAGCTAAGTAAAGAACTACCGGAAATGAGCGATAATGTAACAGAAGGGTATCTAATTGATCTGGCTGATATTTTGATATAAGGATAAAGGAAATAAATACAATGATCATAATTATATCAAGCGATAAAATCAAAGTAAAAAGGCTAAGAATAATAAAACGTCCATACTTCTTTCTTAGCAGGCAATAAGGAATCAGGTAAGTATTAAAATACCAGGATGTAATCAGCGCAATAGGCAGCAGGAAAGAAATAAAATAAAATGCTGTAATCAAACTACCTGCCCGGAATCCAAAAACCAGAAGCATAATAATGCTTGCTATGAACCAATAAAGGATATTGAATTTTCCTTTCATACTGTAAATTTGGCACCAAATTTTGGAAGAACCCAGCCTTAGGAGCTTTTTATCGACGAATAACCGGTTTTGATCGGGTTTCTACCTTGGCTCTGAAAATTACCTACACTAACTTTGAAGTGTTAAACATTAAAACAAAAATATTATGTTCAATTTATTTTATGAAGGCGGTCCACTCTTTATGGGCATCTTGACAATACTGTTGTTTGTTGTCATTATTTTATTCATTTATTTCTTCTACGTTATCTCCAGGAAAGAGTACAAAGACCTGGATTTAACCTTGAAAAGACTTAAGCTTATTAAATCTACCGGTGTTTTTGCTCTTGCCACCGGAATATTGGGTCAGTTAATTGGCCTTTATTCAGCTTTCTCAATGATTCAAGAAGCTGGAGCAGTTTCACCGGAAGTTCTTATAGGAGGCCTCAGGGTATCCATGATTACTACATTGTATGGGATGGTAATATTTCTGATCGCCTATTTACTCTGGGCATGGAACTATTATTTAGCTACGAAGAAATAAATCAGGTCATTTCGTATTTTTCTCATAACAAAGGCAAACCCGTTAAAGTTGGTTTGCCTTTGTCATTCAATTTTAGTAACTTGTAGTATAATTGTTGCTAAAATTTGCCCCTGTGGGAAATCAAAAAACAAACCGTAGGAGATTTTTGAAAAACACCTCATTGGGAGTGCTGGGTGCAGGCTTAATGGGCAAATTTGGATATGCAAATCCTACTTCCAAGACCATAGGATTCAGGAAACTGGGTAGAACGGGGGCTATGGTTTCAGATATTGGAACCGGAGCCCCATCCAATGCATCTGTACTGAGGGCAACACTGAATGCCGGAGTAAATTTTATTGAAACTTCAGAGAGTTATGGGAGCGGCCGAAACGAAGAGCTTATAGGAGGTGTCATAAAAGACTTCAACCGTGAAGATGTTTTTATTGCCACTAAGGCATTTCCAGTCTATAAAATCTTTAAATCAGCGGATGATATCATCCAGCGAGCAAATGCCAGTCTGAAACGACTTCAAACCGATTACATTGACCTGTACATGATTCACCAGGCACAAAACATTGTGCGTGTAAAGGACGATTATTTCCATGCGGCCTGTGATCAATTAAAAATGGAAGGAAAAATACGACATGTAGGATTGTCCTGTCATGGCCAACCCTACTGGCAGGAACCCAGGGATAGCCTGGAAGACATTATGATGGCAGCCATTGAAGATGGGCGATTTGATGTGTTGTTTTTCCCATACAACTTCATGGAACCCGATATGGGGGCGCGCATTATAGAGGCCTGTAAAGAAAAGGACATTGGTACTATGATCATGAAATCAAACCCGGTGACAGTATATGAAGACTATGAGCAAATGATAGCGCAGGGAAGGGATTTGGGTCGTACCGAAAAAAGGGAATACGAGAAGCTAAAATCACAAATGGATGATGCCCAACAGTTTTTTGATAAGTACCATATGACGGATTTAGAAAAGGTAAAAGACGGGGCCATCCAGTTTATACTTACCAATAAAAATGTAAGTACCATTTGTTCCCGATTCAATAACTATGGTGATGTTTCTAAGTATACACGGTTATCCGGAACGAACCTCAATACCCGAACTGCTCAAGTTCTTCGAAAATTTAAAGAGAAACTGGGTTTCCTCCATTGCAAAATAGGCTGTAATGCCTGTGAATCAAGCTGTCCACATAAAGTTCCCATAAACACAATAATGCGGTATAATTATTACTTCACCGAAAGGCAGCAGGAAAAATATGCCATGCAGAAATATCTCAGCTTGTCAGGTGGAAAACCAGAAGCATGCATCAACTGTGAAGGTTATTGCGAAAAGGCTTGTCCATATGGCGTTTTAACGCGATCCCTTCTTGCCAATGCACATCAAAAATTGAGCCCGGAAAATCATTATACCGCTTAATTATTGAATAAGCATATCCACTTAGTAAAGGCATTGTCAAAAAGCAGGGATGGAAACCTATTTGTAATGGTGAAGGGAAATGCCATTTGGGAAATATTATCCTAAATCAGATATTTCAAATATTTTAGTAGAAGATGCAGTCCCATCTACCGTGGATTGAATACTTCTAAACAATTTTTAATCACATAATTGTGAGTTGCATCTCTATTTTCAGTATCTTGTATTAAGCAAGAGTAAAGTGGACAATTGTTGGATATCCTTAAATTTAGCAAACGGGAATCAAAAGAAAATGGATACACGGAGTGAACCATCTATGGATGAAGCTTTCCTTCAGAAATTGGAGGAAGTTGTATTTCAGAATCTTTCCAACGAACATTTTGGAATAAATGATCTGGTTAAAGAAGTTGGCCTTAGCAGATCTCAAATACATCGGAAACTAAAGAAAATAAATGGAAAGTCCATAACGCAGTTTATTCGTGAATTACGGCTTGAAGAAGCCTATACCTTGTTAAACGGAAAAGTGGGGACGGCAGCTGAAATAGCATACAGGGTTGGCTTCAATAGTCCAACTTATTTCAATAAATGTTTCCATGAGTATTTTGGGATTACTCCAGGGGAGGTTGGGAAAAAAGCAGTCAATAAGACTAAGAAATCTGAACAGCAACTAAAAAAAAACTTCAGGATCTGGAGCTGGAGATCAGCCAGCGTGGTGAGTTTTACTTTTGTTATGATTTGGATTGCTTTTTACCTTTTCAATAATACTAAATCACTTGAAGATGTATCAAGAACTAAGAAAACTATTGCGATTCTGCCATTTACGAATAGTACAGGCGATTCATTGTTAAATTATATGGAATATGCGATTTCAGAATTGTTAATCAATGACCTTTCCAGATCTGAAGAACTAACAATTATTAACAACCAGACTATATATGAAGTCATTCAAAATGTTGAAAGTACCCGTACATCTTTTATTAGTAATGATATTATTGAAGATGTTGTCACGAGGGTAAAGGTTGAATCATACATATATGGAAGTTATTTACTTGCAGGTTCAACATTCAGAATCACCCTAAAACTAATTGATACAAAAAGTAGTAAAGTATTGGAAACAGATTATGTTGAAGGTGAAATTGATAGTATTTTTTCTATGGTTGGTACTCTTTCAAATAAGATTAAAAATTATTTGGAAATTGTTACAATAGGAAAAGCTTCAGCTAAAGAGTTTAGAGATTATGTGACAACAAATTCTCCTGAGGCATATAGATTTTATATCCAGGGCATGGAGGCTTATTGGGAAGGTAAACTGGGTTCTTGGAATTATTTTGATAAAGCCATCGAAATTGATTCAACATTTACCGATGTTTATTTTTTTAACAGCCTTTCTTACAGTAGAGTTGCCGATGTTAAAGGTGCTAAACATTTACTATTGAAAGCTAATGAAGGGAAGGATAGGTTGTCTAAATTAATGCAATTAAGACTGGAAGCTTTCAGTTCTCTTTATTTTGAAAAAAATCCCTATGAAGCTATCAATTATTTTAAACAAGTTGCTGAAATCGATCCAATTTCCAGGTTAAATTGGTACTGGCTTGCTGATAATTATTTCCGTGTTGAGAAATACGAAGATGCTTTGCAATCTTATGAGGAAATCCTAAAACTTAATAAGCAATTGGGTCCCTGGAAATACCATAACTTTTTCATAGGATTAGGTTCTTTCTACAGACATCAAGAAAAATACAAAAAAGCACAAAAACTATATAAAGAAGCTCTACAATATTTTCCTGAATCTCGATTTATTCCCTGGGAACAAGCGATATGTGCCTTATTACAAAATGACACAAGTTCTGCAAATTATTATATCAGCCAATTTAAATCTGCCCTAACAAATTTACAAATATACCCTGAACCCTTAATAATGGCATATGTAGGCCGCGTTTATGAAGGTGCTGGACAAATTGAGAAGACCGAAGAATTATGGAGACTCGCTCTTGAAATGAGGTTAAATCAAGGTCCTGACATAGACACTATAAATCCTGGTAATAATTTATATTGGTATTATGATTTGTTAGGAATCGTGCTTGTTGATAATAATCTAAATGTAGAGGAAGGGATGGGTTATCTGCAGAAAGCAATGGACCTTTATAAAGAACGCTTTGGGAGTTCTCATAGTTCTCATCCTTTAAAATTATCTAGTTTTGGATACGGCTACTACAAACAGGGGAAATACAAAGAAGCTCTTTATTATCTTAAAATGGCTGAAGAAGAAAGTACCGAATATGATCATACACTTTATAATAGAATTAAGGAAGTAGAAAAAGCTCTTGCTCAACAATAATTATTTATTTAGTTTAACTTTCTCTATATACATCTCTAATATTTTACTTTCCTCATAGGGCAAATGGATGCTTACAACATTATTCCCATTTTTTGCAACTAAGTTTTAATCCGCGAAAATATTTTCAATAAACAGAACCATAGCTGCTATTTACTGTGTTTCGATTCACTCTATCTTTATTCTAGTTAATAATTAGGAACCTGTTGTGGGGTAAACACCACCAGAAGTAAAAAGAACTACTTCACAACAGGTTTTCTAAAGAAAAACCAAGAAGATGTCATCAATGGTTAAACCTGTATAGCCAGAGAGGAGGAAATTTTTTAAAGAATCAAATTATTAATCATTTAAAATAGCAGCCATGAAAACACAAAAAATTAAATCACTTATTCTAAAAGCAGGATTTCTATTGTCCCTATTTGTCATATGTATACTATTTACCGCTTGCCCACCATCTCAAGAAATAGTTATCGACGCGCCTGAGCCTGAGGTTTATAGTATTGGACCAGAGGGAGGGATAATTCTTTCTCAAAATAATCAAGTATTTATTAGAGTCCCTGAAGGTGCAATTTTAGTTCCAACTGAAATGAAGATTAACTATAAGGGAGGTATCAAATATGGATCTTATATTTTAATGGACAAAGGTTATTCTATTTCAATAGGAGATCAACAATTGGTTAAGCCTATTACAATCAGGTTAAATTATAGTCCTGAGGAGCTGTGCCTGGGAACAAATGATGAGCATTGCCTTAAAATTTATGCTTACAGAAGCACTGAAAGTGGGATAATTCATAAATCAGATTGCTTTCAGCCTGAAGGAGATTGTTGCGTAGATGAAAACAACAGAACTGTTGAGGCCTGTTTTAATGAACTTGGGAATTTCATTGTAGGAATTAAACATTAATTTTTAAGCCTTGCATGAAATTCTTGCCAAAAATTAAAGGTCATTACTTCACCATGAAGAGGCAGTAATGACCTTAATTCAATTTATCTTTGCCCTTATTTTCTATTCTTTTTCCTCAGGAAGATAATATCCCTCCCTGGATAACAGGTGATTCAAATTAGCCACACCGTACACAACAATAGCCGTTACAATAGAGGTATGATCCTGGTATTCAGCAATACTCTTATTGTACATATCCCTTTCTGTATGCCAGATTTCTCCATAGCTAAAGTTATACCCTTTGGTATCGCCTGTGCCAAAAGTCATGGTAGGAACACCTTTTACAGCAAAGGAGCCACTATCAGTTCCACCTGCCTTTTTTGGTTTCTTCCGGGGAACCCTTTTTGTCAGAGTGAAAGGGAAATCTGGATTTATCCCATTCAAGGGTTCACATATTTTCTCCATATCATCCCACATGGCTTCAGTAACACTAAGGCTATTTGCAACTGTAGGTCCTCCGTCACGGTTAAACATGTTTGAAACCTTATCCAGTTTATCCGGATTTTTCTTCACCCAGCTTTTTGAGCCCAGGAGGCCAAATTCTTCCCCTGCCCACATACAAACCAGGATGGTGCGTTTTGGTTTTCCTCCGGCAGCCATTATTAAGCGTGCGGCTTCCATTGCGGGTGTAAGCCCAGAACCATCATCTACGCCACCTGAGGCCACGTCAAAGGCATCCAGGTGGCCACCCATGATCACGCACTCATCTGGATATTTCGTACCAGGAATGATGCCTATTACATTGTGGTACTTTACCGGTCCCATTTTAAAATAGTTGCGAATGTCAAACTCCAGCTCAAAACGCCTGCGCTCTTTGGCCATTTGTTCAATAATTTTGTACTGATGTTCATCCAGCTTAATGTCCGGAACAGTGGGTAAAGTCTCAAAAGTAAGGGTGTCCAAATTTTTTCGGTCATACAATACCCGGATAGGTACAGGTGTAGATTGAATAGTCCCCAAAATCCCTGCTTCCCTCATTTCTTTGTAAAATAGGGCAGGTTCTTCCTTAAGAGGAAGTAGTTCTTTGGGTTCGCCCTTACCGCGATTCATCCAGTTTTCTCTTCGTATAGCATTGTTTTTCTTTTCAATCTTAGCATTTTCAGCAATAAATACTTTTCTTTTCTTATCTGCCGATTGTGAAAAATCAATTGGCCATCCAACATTTTTACCGGAAACCAGAACCCATGCACCTTTTAATCTGCCTTTCATCCGGTCAAACTCAGCCTGGGTTTTGGGCTCAATAAGCACATGCCCTTTCTGTACACCCTTTGTACCTGAGGTGTATGATGGTGTAGCAAAATGTAATGTCATTCCATCACCACCCAGCATTCTGCCAAACCAGGCACCACGATTAAATCCAACCGGGACTTCACCTGCTTCATCCATCTCAACTTCCATCCCCCATTCTTTAAACTTATAGGCACACCATTCAGCCGCATTCTCATAGGCATCAGAACCTACCAATCGGCCACCAAAACGATTTGTAATTACATCCAGATGATCCATTGTTTGATTATCGGTGGTACCAATTTCAATTATTTTTTGAACCACCTTGCTATCCTGGGCATAGCTTATCCCGGTTGAAATTACCAGGCATACGAATAGAATCAGAGAAAGTGTTCGTTTCATTTTTTTAAATTTTAGGTATTAATTAAGAGTGAGAATCGTATTTCAGGTGGAAAAATACCAAAAAATACAATACACTTTTACTGAAAAAAATCAGGTTAAGCCAATAAAAATAAATAATACAGGGATATTTTGTACAGAATTAACTAATCCAACTTCCTGACTCTAACCTCAATATCATCCTCATTCTTCAATAGTTCAACCAGTTCCTGAGGGTCTGTATCACCGAAATGGTAAGGATACAGAATACTGGGTTTAAAGGCCCTGGCGGCATCGGCAACCATTTCTGGTGTCATTGTGTAGGGAAGGTTCATGGGAAGAAAAGCAATATCAATGTCCTTCAGTGCTTCAATTTCCGGGATATTTTCTGTATCCCCTCCTATTAGCACTTTCTTATCTCCAAAAGAGAGCACGTAAGCATTCCCCTCTCCTTTTGGGTGAAATGGTTTTCCATTGGACCGTTTGTGAACTATATTGTAAGCAGGAATGGCTTCAATGAATATTCCATTTATAGTTTTCGACTCGCCATTCTTCATGATAATAGCAGAGCTAAATCCTTCAAGATTCTCACTACATGTTTCAGTCATGACCACCTGAGTACCCTTTTTCATAATGTGCTTTAAGGCAGTGGGATCAAGATGGTCACCGTGTTGATGAGTAATGAGAACCAGATCAGCATCAGGCATATTGGAATAATCCGCTTCACGCATGGTTGGATCGATATGAATCAGCATATTGTTGAACTGGAACATGAGCGTACCATGTCCTATAAAAGTCATAGTAAGATCACCATCAGATGTTTTTACTATATCACTATCAAATTGATCCTGGGCAGCAACAGAAAGAGTTAAAACAATCGATAAAAAAGTGTTTAGAATTTTCATGGCTTATTTTTTTTTCAAGATACAATTTTTTTGATTTTCGAACTGCACATTGGTTTTACAATCTTAAAAATAAATAGTGCTCAAGAATTTACAATTTCTTAATAAAAAGTCTAACTTCATGCAGCTAAATCATTTGTCCATCGTCATTTAAAAAGAACCACTAATCAATTTAACTATGAAAACTGTAAAACTTCTATCCCTCATTCTGGCAATATCTTTAAGTTCATGCATTTACGGACAATACAGACAAAAGGTCACCGGTTCTGGAAAAGTAGTAACCAAGGATAGAAAGGCAGAATATTTTAATTCCATTAAAGTAAGTTCTGGCATTGATGTTTACCTCATGCAGGGGAATACAGAAAGCATTAAATTGGAGGCAGATGATAATCTTCATGAGTACATCCTGACCGAAATAAGTGGGGGTACTCTTAAAATTTATACGGAAGTAAATATTCAGAGAGCAAAAGCAAAAAAAGTTTATGTAACAATGAAAGATGTGGAAAGCCTATCCGCATCCAGTGCCGGAGATATTTATGGTAAAAATATCATCAAAACACAAGAACTGGCTCTGAATGTTAGCAGTGCAGGCGATATTAAACTAAATATTGTAGTTGAAAAACTGAGTTGTAATATTAGTAGCGCAGGAGACATTACTGTTGAGGGTACTGCAGATGAATTAGAAGCAGACCTGAGCAGTGCCGGAGATCTTAATGCTTACGAATTAACAAGCAAAATTGCAAATGTTTCCACCTCAAGTGCCGGGAATGCTAAAATTATGGTAACTGAAAAACTCACCGCTCGTACCAGTAGTGCTGGAGACATTTATTTTCAGGGCAATCCACCACAGGTTGATGGCCGATCATCCAGCGCGGGTGGAATACATAAAAGATGAATTAAATCCATATTTAAATAGAACCGTGAGGAAGGTTCAAAATTGAAATTTCGGTATTGAGCCTTTTTTACGCTTTTATAAATCTAAATTCCTATATTGCCAAAAAACGTTCATAGAAAGATAAATCAGATACCTTGGTAAACTCCAGACATGGTGCGAAATAAATGCCATGCATGGTTTATTTACAGGCTGGATTTCATTAAATCGAAAATATGAGTATTCTATCAAAGACTATTTCCCACCTCACTTCCGGCTTTTCAACTGATCATTACTACAAATCGATGAATGAGGCATTGAAGCGCCTGAATAAGGAATATACCATGCTTCATTACCCATACCACCTGGAAGAGAATGACAGTTTCCTCGAAGCTCAAAAAAACCTAACCGATTTTTGCATCTCAAAGCTATCACCAATTAATGGGAAGAAGATTTTAGAAATTGGATGTGGGAATGGGGTCCAGGCAAAATATATTCTGGACAAATATACCCCTGAAAGCATGGTTGGGATTGATCTTAATCCAACAAATATCGAAATTGCCAAATCAGAGGCAAAAAGACTTGAAATATGCAATATTACATTTCACATTGATGATGCTCAACAGCTTTCAACTATTGAAAGTGAATCAATGGACTACATCATAAATATTGAAAGTGCGTTCCATTATCCGGATAAAGCTTCTTTTCTTCGAGAAGTATTCAGGGTTTTAAAACCTGGAGGAACTTTTCTCATCGCTGACATCCTTACCCTCCATGGCAGAAAAATGCCCTTTAGAAAAATGTGGAAAAAGAAAATGAACCTGCATCACTGGCCACTGGAGACCTATAACAAGGAGCTAATTAAAGCAAAACTTCATGTCGTAAGTTTTTCAGACATTACGAATAAAGTTATCCATGGATTTCAAAACTACCGGTATTGGCTAAAGAGCCTGAAAAAGAAAAATTTTATCGAAGATCTATTTATAAAAATCTATTACTCCATACATGTTGAATTAAACATGCACCTCCTTAGATCCCGCCGCCAATATTGTGTTTTTGTCGGAAAAAGGCCATTTGGCACCTAAAACTCAAGTAGGAAAAAGCCAAAATAAACAAGGCAATCAAAAACAAATGTAATTGGTTCTGTGATAATGAATTTTATGGTTTATAACATAAAATTTCACTTGAAATAACTGCAACAAATGCATTTTTTATCAGTCCTTATAATATACTCTTATTTATTATGCCAGGAGTAACACATTTTGGGTCGTATGAAAAATCTGACTTATTCAATTTTGTCCTTGCAGATTTCTTTTCAAAACCCTTTTCAAGGAAAGCAACTGTTGATATATTCAAATGATTTAAGATTAATTATAGCTGCTAAAATAAGTTCAATATAATACCAGCGAAATCATGTCTAAAAATTTCTTCAGAGTCGCCTTTAAAAACCTGCTAAAGCACAAAAGCTCTTCAATTATTAACATCCTGGGTTTAGCCATAGGTATTTCCTGTAGTATCCTATTCATGCTCTATGTGTATTATGAAATAAATTACGATACTTATCATGAAAAATCAAGCCGAATTTATAGAGTAGCTGTAAAAGCATCTATTGGAGACACCAAAATAAACCAGACCTATTCATCCGCCATAACCTATTTAAAATTATTAGAAGAGTTCCCAGAGATTGAAACTGGGGTAAAATTTTTCAACATAGGAGAAGTTCCAATAATTACCGGAGAAAAAACATTTTATGAGTCAAGAATTTTTGCAGTGGATTCAACTTTCTACGATGTTTTTTCAATAGGCTTGCTAAATGGAAATGCAAATGAAGTACTAGTTAGGCCAAATACCATGGTTGTAACACAATCAACAGCTTTGAAATATTTTGGAACGACCAGTGCCATTGGAAATGTTCTACAGGTTGATTTTGGCGATTGGTTTGGATTGGTTGATTTTGAAATTTCAGGAGTTTCCGAAGATGTGCCTGAACAATCTCATTTTCATTACGACTTTCTCATTTCACTTAGTAGTTTCCCTGATTTAATAAACAACACAGGATGGACATCCAATAACTTCATTACATATCTGGTCTTAAAAGAAGGTGCTTCAAAAGCAGGTTTCGATGAAAAACTTCCTGATTTTACTCGTAAATATATGGGTGGTGATCAATTTGATGAGTGGGTAGCGAAGGGGAATTTCTGGGAATATTTCCTTCAGCCTATTCAAGACATTCATCTCGATTCAGACCTGAATGGGGAATTCGAACCAAATGGCAACCGGACTTATGTTTACATCTTTTCTATCATCAGCATTATAATCTTATTCATTGCATGCGTTAACTTTATGAACCTGTCAACAGCCAAGTCTTCATTAAGAGCCAAGGAAGTGGGATTGAAAAAGGTAGTTGGATCGGGTAGATTTAAGTTAATTCAACAGTTTTTAAGCGAGTCTGTATTCTTAAGTTTTATTGCCTTAGCCTTAAGTATTCTAATCTTAGAACTGGTGTTACCATATTATAGTGATTTTGTTGGCAAGCCGGTTGAGATTCATTATTTCGATAATCCACTCGTAATCCCCTCACTAATAGCATTAGCTCTACTGGTAGGTTTAATATCAGGCTCCTACCCGGCGTTTTTTCTATCTTCGTTTAAACCGGTACTGGTATTGAAAGGAAATGTTGGCGATAACAAGGGAGGTGTATGGTTAAGAAATCTTTTGGTTGTATTTCAATTTGCGATCACCGTTGTTCTTATCATCGGCACTATTACAATATTTCGCCAATTAAACTATTTCCAAAATAAAAAGCTGGGTTTCGATAAAGAACAGGTTTTGGTCATTAAGAACCCCGGCTCTTTACACGGCAATACGCCTAGCTATAAGGAAAAACTAAAGGAACATAACAATGTAGTAAGTGTTACTGGTTCTAACACACTTCCAGGCAGAAGCTTTAGTAACATAGGATTTGGAGCAGAGGGTGAAGAAAACTTCACATTAAACCTCTGTATTTGTGATTATGATTTCCTAAATACACTTAAGTTAAATTTGAATGAAGGTCGCTTTTTCTCAAAAGAATTTCCTTCTGATTCTGCAGCAGTTGTTATCAACCAAAAAACGGTCGATTTACTAGGTTGGGAAGATCCAATTGGCAGAAAAATAAATAATTGGTCATCAGAAAGAGGGGATTTCCATATTATTGGTGTTATTGAAGATTATCATTACGAATCTTTGCACCAGGAAGTAAGGCCTATGGCACTTTTTCTGACAGATGGATATTATAAGCGAGAAGAAAGTTTTATTTCAGTAAAGTTAAATACCAATTCAATTTCGGAAACCCTTCAATATGCAGAAAATGCCTGGGGGAAATTTGCACCAGGAACACCGTTTAAATATTCGTTCCTGAATAAGGACTATGAAGATCTTTATATGAATGAAAAGCAAACTCGGAAATTATTCACAATCTTTACTGTTCTGGCTATATTCATTGCCTGCCTGGGTCTTTACGGCTTGGCTGCCTTTGTAGCCGATCAACGAACCAAGGAAATAGGTATAAGAAAAGTAATGGGGGCTTCTGTTTTCAAAGTAGTAAAAACCCTAAATTTAAATTTCTCTCTCTGGATTTTAATTGCAAATATAATAGCCTGGCCAGCTGCATGGTATATTATGAACCTATGGTTGCAAAATTTTGCTTACCGGGTTAATATACCCTGGTGGAGTTTTGTTATAGCTTCAGGCCTCTCAATGCTAATTGCCTATGCAGTCATTAGTACACAAACCGCCCGGGCAGCTTTACGAAACCCGGCTGAAACTTTAAAGCATGAATAAAATCACATGATTATCCCCTGGACCCAAAATTACATCAACAATGTGAGTTAAGAAGTAAATCATCCGGTACATCCTGAAGACGACATATATCGGCTACTTTCATCTTCACATCGAAACCCATGGTACACTCAACCGAGCAGCTTGCACATTCTGAACAAGGGCTGGAAGGTAAGTTTGCACTTTTTAGCGTATGTTGAGCATGTGCCAGATTTTTATACCCATATGCATACATATAGGCCCGCATAACAGTAGGAATATCCAAACTGTGAGGACATTCAGAAATACATTTTGCACATTGCTGGCAATAAATACCTGAAGTCATTCCTTCTGATGGTAACTTCAGGTCGCGTTTTTCTTCATCAGTAAGTTCAAAATCCTTCATCAGTTCCAGATCCTGGTACAGGTGGTCAAAATTTGAACAATCTGGAACAGTGGTATGAATATTTTTATTCTGGAGTACCCATTTTAAAGAAGCTTTTGTATTTATAGGCATAGTTCTCTCTCTATCCCAATAAGCACCTGCCATGGTTTTCATAGCTATGATCCCCAGACCTTTACCAGCCGCATATTCTATAGCCTCATTGATTTCTGCAACATTGTTTTTCTTGAAGTTATAGGCAGTCATTACAACATCATAAATCCCAACATCGGCCGCGGCACGAATGGCCTCCGGTTCAAAACTGTGAGTAGCTACCCCCAAATATCTGGTTTTTCCCTGTGCTTTGAACTTTTGCAAAGCTTTCAATAATGGTTCAAAGAAAACTGATTCCTTTTTGGCTGCAAAGCCCAGGCTAAAGAAATCAACATAATCAACCTGCAAACGCTTCAGACATCCATTAGCATGTTCCAGATAGGTTTCTGGGTTGGTTTCAGGTTTATAAGTACCGTTCTGATGATCTATTTCAACACCCCCTGTTGCTCCGGTAAGAATATAAAAAGAATCCCGAGGCCTATCCTTGAATACTTCTCCCAGCATCTTTTCATTGTTCCCATTTTGATAATACTCTGAGGTGGCAAATAGCTTCACTCCTTTATTCATTGCTTCCTTAATCAGGGCTGGATTATCTGTATTCCCTGTTCCCATGCTAATAACAGGAATTTTAATGCCAGTATTCCCGAGGGTTCTGTAAACAAATTTTTGACCTGCCTTTTTCTCATTATCCTTTAAGGAGTTCGCAAAGGAAGGCGCAAAACTGGCACTTGTTGCAGCAATTAAACCATTTCTTAGAAACTTTCTTCGGGTTTGTTTTGTTTTCATATTAATGTTCCATTAAAGTATTAATAAAATATCAAATTTTTCAAATAGAGATGATCCGTTTCTCAGAACAAAAGCAACTTTTCAGATATGCGAAATTCAGGATAAGTTACAAAAAATAATAACTCAATCCATTCTTTTTATAATGCTTGTTAAAAAAGGCTGATCCCTTATAGATAAAGTGGAAAGCTCAGGAAGAGAAACCCAAGTTAATATTCGGATTGATCATCAAGCATATAGAATGCTTTTGCAAGTATAAAAAAGGCAAACCCAAATAAAATAGCACCAAATAATTCAAATAGAAATTTAATAGACAATTTATTCTCGACCTTAGTGAATGACAACTTTGCTTGAGCAAAAGATGTTGAATCATTTTTGTATTCATTACTGCCATTTATGGAATCCACTCTTTCAAAAATCAGGGATAACTCAATTAGAGCTTCTGGTGATTCGGGTCTAATTTTTAATATTCTGCTTAATTCAAGCTTTCTTCTCTCCAGGTCGAATTTCTCATGCATGATTCCGTCACGTACAGGTTCATATTGAACCATAACTTTGTGTTCCCTTATACTTCTGTATGAAAGGTATGAACAATAGAAAAACCCAATTAGAGTAATGGGTATAAGAAGATTATAGACCCAATAACTGAATTTTAGGTTTTCTAATATTTTGAACTGATTTGACTCTTTCTCCTCAAGCAACATAATTAATCAAATTTCAATGACCTAGACTTATCAGAAATTGTTACCGTTAAAGTAAAATCCAAATCCAATGTTGAGATATTGCTTTCAATTAGTAATCCTAGTTCCTGGTTTTATTATTGCCTGAATATAGCTATTATCATTGAAATAAAATAATTTACGACATTTATTTTTCTTGAACAGTAAGAGGTATCCTGCTTTCTTATAGCGCATTACACCAATTTTCAAAATTCCAAAAAAAGCACAAGCCAATCAACTCTGTAAAATGGTTTCTGAATAAGTCAAAAGGGAATTAATTAAACCTGGAAATTTTCTGATCTCATGGAAAGGATATTAGAAGAAAAAATATTCTAAACCTACCTGTATAGGCAAATAAATACATTTTTGAAATGAATTCTCTTCGTGTAGACTAATCCTGATCTGAATTAGAATTTCTGCAATTACATCTTATGCAAAGAATTGACCACGAAACTCCAAAAATCAATCCTGCACCAAGCACTGCATAGAAAGCAGAAACTGGCAGACCAATACTAGCCACCAGAAAACAGGCTAGTAAAAGGAATATAGCTCCAGCCATACCTAAAACCATGCAGTAAAATCCTATATTTATCAGGAAATTTCTCCACCTCGATATTTCTTTGTAGTTCTCCATCTCCTCTCCTCCTGTATAAACAAATCATATACCAGTAATATACAAAAAAAAACTCAAAAATCCAAGATTCAGACCCATAATATGCTGTCAATTCTTAACCACATTTTTCGTTCTGGTTCTTCAATCTCACACTCTTGCCTGCAGGAAATACAAATAAAATCTATATTTTTAACAGCCCTTTAACAAATCTGCCTTCTATTTAATGGCCCGTATCGAACAGCTAATAATTGATTTTGCCGATCGTATATGGGGCATTCCACTATTGATCCTGCTACTGGGCGGAGGTTTATTTTTATTGGTATATTCCAGGTTTCTTCCCTTTAAACATTTTGGACATGCTTTTAACATTTTGCGGGGCAAATATGATAATCCGGATGATCCGGGCCAGATAAGTCATTTTGAAGCCTTATCTACAGCCTTAGCAGCCACCGTAGGTATGGGGAATATAAGCGGTATTGCAATTGGAATTGCCCTGGGAGGTCCGGGATCAGTTTTTTGGATGTGGGTGGTCGCGATTGCCGGAATTGCCACCAAGTATTTTTCTTGTACTCTTTCAGTGATGTTTAGGGGCAAAGATACTGCAGGTGAAATCCAGGGCGGGCCTATGTATGTCATTACGGAAGGACTGGGGAAGAATTGGAAACCCCTGGCTGTTTTCTTCAGTCTTGCAGGCCTTTTTGGCTGTTTACCTATTTTCCAGGCCAATCAGCTAACTGAAATTTTGCATGATGCTGTATTGATTCCAAACGGCATTAAATCTGGGTTTCTCTCCCATTTAACAATTGGAATCATCATTACGATTATTGTAAGCCTGGTAATATTTGGAGGTATACGCCGAATAGGAAAAGTTACAAGTAAGATGGTTCCTGCCATGGTGGTGTTATATTTTCTTGCTGTAAGCTATATATTAATTGTCAATTTCGAATCTGTTCCAGGTTATTTTATGATGATATTTAAAAATGCTTTTACTGCTGAGAACTATGGTGGTGACCCGGTGTTGGGTGGAGCTCTCGCTGGACTAATTATCCTGGGTGCCCGTAGGGCCGCTTTTTCAAATGAAGCTGGTATAGGAACTGCTCCAATGGCTCATGGTGCAGCAAAGACTAAAGAACCGGTTAGAGAAGGCCTGGTAGCTATGTTGGGGCCAGTAATTGATACACTGCTAGTCTGCACGCTTACAGCCCTGGCAATACTGGTAACAGATGTCTGGCAAACTGGTGATGAGAATGGGATCTCTTTAACTGTCCGGGCATTTGATAGCGCTATCCCCTTTATCGGAACAGAAATACTATTACTTTGTGTACTTGTATTCTCTCTTTCTACTATGTTTTCATATTCTTATTACGGAACGAAATGCTTTTCATTTTTAGCTGGAGCAAAATATAAAAAAGGCTATAACTATTTCTATGTTCTAACCATTATTATTGCAGCTGTCGCCTCCTTAACAGCAGTTGAAAGTCTAATCTCTGGTTCATTTGCATTGATGGCTATACCTACTATGATATCTACCTTGATTCTTGCTCCAAAAGTTCTTGCGGCTTCAAAAGATTATTTTAAAAGGATGAAAGAAAATAAAATTCTCTAGAAACTTTTTGATCCTATCAAATTGTAGTTTTACAAATTATCCCTATCTTTTACATCAAAATTAATTCAACTCTATTAAAAATCTCCTCAATTAAATCTACTATGAAGAATATTAAAGCATTCCAATACGTTTGCACAAGCTTGATGGTTATTTTGTTTCTAATAACTCTTCCAACAAGCGCCCAGCAACCTTCTCAAGTATTGGACGGAAAAACCAGACTGGAATTATTCAAACAACATCTGGCCTTAAAGGAGAAGTCAGAGATGAAAGATCTCAACTGGCAGTTCCTGGGGCCTAACAATGTTAGCGGGAGATGTACCGACATTGCCGTTGTTCAACCAAAAGGCAAAAATTACATTGTATATGCTGCTACTGCATCAGGTGGCGTTTGGAAAACGGAGAATGAGGGTACAAGCTGGAATCCAATTTTTGATCAGGAAGCTTCTACAACAATTGGTGATATAGCGCTGGATCCCAATGACCCGAACATATTGTGGGTTGGAACCGGAGAAGCCAATATTTTTCGCAGTTCAATGGCCGGATCTGGTATATATAAAACTACTGATACTGGTAAAACCTGGGAATTTATGGGTTTGGAAAATACACATACCATTGCCCGTATAATGATTGACCCTAACAATTCACAAACGGTTTATGTGGCTGCCTCCGGACATGAATGGACCAAAAATAAAGAAAGAGGAGTTTATAAAACAAACGATGGTGGAAAAAGCTGGGAGAAAATCCTCTACATTGACGACCTTACAGGGGCCATTGACCTTGTAATTGATCCATCTGACAGTCAGGTTCTTTACGCCAGCACCTGGGAGAGAATCAGGGAGAAATGGAATGACCCAAGAGTTGAGAAAGGATATTCAAAAAGCGGCATTCATAAATCAACGGATGGTGGTAAAAGCTGGACTAAAATCAACAAAGGTTTACCCGAAGCAAAATTCAGAGGAAGAATTGGTATTGACATTTCAGCTTCTAATCCTAACGTTATATATGCCTTTGTAGACAATTACGAAATCGCTAAAGCGGATTTTGAGGGAGAAGTTGATTCATATGGTCGACCCAAAGGAGGGATGATAAAGGGTGCAGCAATTTACCGTTCTGATGATAAGGGTGCCAATTGGACAAAAGTAAGTGGCTTAACAGAGGATATGGAATCGTATATGGAAAGACACTCTGCCACTTATGGTTGGGTATTTGGGCAAATAAAAGTGGACCCAAATGATGAGAATACAATTTATACAATGGGTCTGGGACTCAATGTTTCCACAGATGGTGGAAAAACGTTTAAACCACTCCGTGGAATGCATGGAGACCACCATGGTTTATGGGTTGATCCGGATAATTCTGATTACCTTGTTAATGCAAATGATGGAGGCGTTTATTTCTCCTATGATAAAGGGGGAAACTGGAGGTCATTCACCGATCGTTTACCTGCAGTACAATTCTTTAATGTAGGTTACGACATGGATGAGCCTTTTCACGTGTATGGATCTATTCAGGATCATGGAAGCCGTAGAGGAATAGTTGACCTGAGTAGGGGAAGGGAAAAAATTCCCTCAGTTGACTTTGAATATGCCCCAGGAGGTGAAGGAAGCAATCATGCAATAGATCCTACCAACCCAAATATTGTTTATTCAGCTGGGTTCTATGGAACTATTTCAAGAACTGACCTAGGCAAGACATGGCCTGAATCAACCAAAAGAATTTTACCTGCAATATTTGAAGATGAACCGGCTCTTCGGGGTCAGTGGGTAGCTCCTTTCATTATTTCACCCCATAATTCAGATATTATTTATCATGGGATGCAGTATGTGTATAAATCTGTCAATCGTGGTGACACCTGGCAAAGAATTAGCGCTGATCTCACCTATAATGATGAGAATAAGATAGGAGATATTCCCTATCAGACACTATTTTCACTTTCGGAGTCTCCGCTTAAATCTGGCTTACTTTATGCCGGCACCGATGATGGTAGAGCCCATGTTACCAAAGATGATGGTAAAAGCTGGACAGAAATAACTGAAGGATTGATAAAAAACAGATGGATCTCCAGAATGGTTGCTTCAAAATATAATATGTCAACGGTTTACCTTACTCAAAACGGAAAACGAAATGATGATTTTGCAGCTTATGTGTGGAAATCAGATGATTTTGGTACAACATGGAAAAATATCTCAGCAAATATTCCTCTTGGCCCGGTTAATGTAATCCGCGAAGATCCAATCAATAAAAATATATTATATGTTGGAACTGATATAGGCGTTTATGTTTCAAAAGATGGTGGTGAAAGTTGGGAAGTGTTAGGCAACTTACCTTCCACCTACGTTCACGACCTGATAATTCATCCAAGAGATAACATCATTGTGATAGCTACACATGGAAGAGGGATGTGGGTTATGGATGCTAACAAGGTAAATGGAGGAAAACGAAGCAGAAGATATTATTAACATTTTTTACAGGAAAAGTTTCCCTGTAAAATAAGCTGTGATAAATTATACAAATCGGTGAAATCTCTTGATTTCATTACCGAAAAACTATCCCTGTGTGAACTAGTAGAATTCTCTTCAATCATTGTTTTGGCACTATATTAACATTTTTATAGTCCTCAATATCCTTGGTAGCCCTGAAGCTTCTTGCCACTCTAATCAGAATTTATAATTTTGCTTCCTATTAATACAGAACGGAAGAATTGGCATCAATATGAAGCAATACCTTGATCTACTTGATCATGTAACCAGTACAGGAATACAAAAAGGAGATCGTACCGGTACCGGTACAATTAGTGTTTTTGGCTATCAAATGCGTTTCAACCTGCAGGATGGCTTCCCTCTACTCACTACAAAAAGACTTCATTTAAAGTCTATTATTTATGAATTGTTGTGGTTTTTAAGAGGAGACACAAACACAAAGTATTTAAATGAAAATGGAGTCCGCATCTGGGATGAATGGGCTGATGAACATGGTAACCTGGGACATATTTATGGGTATCAATGGAGATCATGGCCCACACCTGATGGCGAACATTTGGATCAAATATCGGAAGCCATTAAAAGTATAAAAGACAATCCTGATTCAAGAAGACACATAGTCAGTGCCTGGAATCCCGGTGACCTTAAAAATATGGCACTACCCCCATGCCACATATTGTTTCAATTTTATGTGGGGAATGGAAAACTTTCCTGCCACCTTTATCAGCGGAGTGCTGACATATTCCTGGGTGTCCCCTTTAATATAGCATCCTATTCATTACTACTTTTGATGATGGCACAGGTAACAGGCCTGGAACCAGGTGAATTTGTTCATACACTGGGTGATGCTCACATCTACTACAACCATCTGGAGCAAGTTAATCTTCAGCTTACCAGGGAGCCATTACCACTATCTGTCATGAAGTTAAATGAAGCCAAAACTGATATCTTTGATTTCGAATATACAGACTTTACACTCCATGATTACCAGGCACATCCACATATTAAAGGAAAAATTTCTGTTTAACCCTGCACTATTTATCTTATTTAAAAACAAGCCATTATAGAATATGAAAACCATCTCCATAATTGTAGCAATCGCTGAAAACAACGCAATAGGAAAAGACAATAAGCTTTTATGGTATTTGCCGGATGATTTGAAAAGGTTTAAACGACTGACTTCTGGCCATCCTGTTATAATGGGGAAAAAAACTTTCGAGTCCCTTCCCATAAAACCCCTGCCAAACCGCACAAATATTGTTCTCACTGATATTCCTGATGAATTAATCGAGGGCTGCGTAATGGCTTATTCAATTGAAGATGCCCTTTCGAAATGCCCTGATGGTGAAGAATGTTTTGTTATGGGAGGAGGCATGGTTTACAAGCAATTTCTTGAAATAGCAGATAGACTTTACATTACTTATATTCATAAAAACTTCGATGCCGACACCTTCTTTCCCACGGTAAATTATGATGACTGGACCCTGGTTGAAGAAGAAAAACACGAAGATGAAGGTAACCATGGCTTTTCTTTTACGTATACCTTGTACGAAAAGATAAGTTAGTTTAACCTAAATCTTTGATTATGAACACGAAAGCAGTTTTTTTAAAATTGTTCGCTATTCTTATTGTTGCTATTTACATTGGCAGCTGTGAAAAAATAGCCGACGAAATAAACGACATTAGATCAGCAGAGGAAAGCACAACAGCTCTCATGCTTTTCTCAGATATCTTTGCTCAGGCAGATATAGCAGCAAAGATGATAAGTGAACCATCTACCTTAAAAAGCCATGTATTTGCTATTGATGGAGGTTGTGGAACTATAACCATTGAACCTTTGGGTACTACATTTCCCAAAAACATTACTATTGACTATGGGGAAACGAACTGTACAGGCCTTGATCAGCGTGAAAGGCGAGGTAAAATCGTTGCACAAGTTTCTGATTGGTATAGAAATACAGGCTGTGAGTTATCCATTTCTACGGATGAATACTTTCTTGATGATTATAAAGTAGAAGGTACCAAAGTTGTTACAAACAAAGGTAAAAATGAGTTTCAACAAATTTATTTTACCGTTGAGGTGAGCGATGGTGTTATCACTAAGCCTGACCAGGGAATTATTCACTGGGTTACAAACCGGACTCGTACCTGGATTGCTGGTGAAGATACTTACCTGAATGTTCTAGATGATGAATATGAATTAGCAGGAGGAGCCTCAGGAAAAACAACCAGGGATAAAGATTTTACACTCGATATTACGAAACCATTGAATGTAAAAGGAGATTGTCCTTGGCTTAGAGGAGGAACAATTGATATTAAAGTAAATAACACCGTTACGATAACAACTGATTATGGTGATGGTGATTGCACGCCAAGTGCAACTGCTACTATACTTGGAAAATCTTTTCCTTTTATAATGAAATAAATAATACTTAACTACCGATTGAATCTTTATTTAGTTTTAATGCCTTTTTATCGAATGATAAAAAGGCATTATTTCTTTATATAGAATTAATATTGCAGTCCCAGCTTTACTAAACATTTCTTATCAATTCATTTTATTATTTAAAGGATAATTAATTAAGTTTCCTTTTTTTCAATCGCATTTTAAACCTTTTGATATTTGGGTGGTCTAAATGTTGTGTTTCAAAAAAAATTATGACTTACTTAACTTTATTACAAAAAAAAAACATGAATCATGAAAACAAAGAAATTATTTAGTTTACTTACAATAATTTTGGCTGGTACCATATTCTTCAGCTCTTGTGAAAAGGAAGATGCAAACCTTTTTAACGAAACTGATC
>JASJGS010000197.1:0-21345 GCA_033791445.1 Bacteroidales bacterium
GTTTAACGTAACAAAAAGATTTTTGTTGTCACAAGATAAAAAAATAAAATAAATTTTCCAAAAAAAATACACTAATTCAATAAAGTAAAAGCAATATTAACTTAACCATCTAATTAGCAAATAATTATTTTTTAAAACTTAAACTGAACACCAATTAAAAAATTCGTCCCAGCCTGAGGAAAATATCCATCAAAGAATTGTTCATTATCATTTTCATAATACTTGTAAATCCAAGCATTTGTCTCATATTTAGCATTGAATATATTATTAATTAATAACTTGAAAGAAATATCTTTTACAATTTTAGTCTTCAAGCTATAATTTAAAATCAGGTCATTATAAAAATAAGCATTAAGTAATCTACCATTGTTTGAGGTATTGTCAATATATTGTTTGCTCACATATTTTGAAATAAAACTAATTCCAAAGTTTTTGATTAATTCATATGAAATAAAGCTTCCAGCTATTATGTTGGGAGAAAAAGAAAGGTCAGTGGTTCCAAGATATTCTGCCCGCTGTGTCCAGGTATCCCAATCATCGGTATAATCTGTAAAATCACGAATTTTATTCTGACTAAATGTTGCATTTAACTCCCATACTAATTTGGGAGTTATTTTGAATCCTGCAACTATCTCGACACCTGCCCGGTAACTATCTTTTACATTCATCATTACCGGAGCTCCAACATCATTAATTTGCCCTGTAAGTGCTAGTTGGTTATTGTAATCCATGTAATACATGTTTAACTCCAGTTTTATTTTTCTGTTACTAAATTGATATCCCAACTCATAATCATATAGGGTTTCAAATGTGGGTACCTGGCCTGTTAAATCTGCATCCACCAGGTTATCTCTGTTGGGTTCACGATTTCCAACAGAGAATGAAAAGAAAGTCCTGTGTTTCTCAGATATCTGGTAATTCACACCAAGTTTCGGATTAAAGAAGAAATAATTGTGCGTTTGTGATATATCTCTCAAATCATCATCAATACCATCAATTTCATACCAAATTCTTCTTATTTGCATATCTGCAAATAAGTTTAGGGAAGGTAATAGTTGGTAATTTAACTTTCCATATACATTGAAATCTGTTTTTATCCCTTTATTTCTATACCACTCGTAATTATACTCTCCTTTTTCTGCCACCTGGGACCATATTACCTTCCCAAAATGATTGCCAATGTATGTATTCAATGCTCCACCGAAAATGATATTCCATTTTGATTTCTTATATGTTAAGGAATAAGTAATTCCGTAGAGATCATTATCCAGCCATTTTTGCTGAATCAGGTCTGAACGACGAATCGTATCTGATCCAACAACTACATCATTCATTCCATAATTAGAAAACTTCCTATTTTCCTTATATTGTTCATAAAACCCCTTTCCTTTTGTATAATGAAAAGCAAGATTCAGGTACAATTCTTTTAAAAATTCTCTGGTATAAAATATTTGTAGGTGATTCTGTAGATAATTGTCTGTTTCATTTTCATAGTACTTAATATTTCCATCCTTATCTATATATTCTCCGGCACTATTATAAGTCCTATCCGTATCTATCATAGAACCTGGTACGCCATTCCAAGCCTGGTATGTTTTTTCTTTTCCTGAAGCAAAAACAAGCTTTACAATATCCTTCTTTCCATAATACCCACCTGAAAGGCTGTATGAAAAAAGGTCAGAAAACGCTCTGTCAATATAACCGTCAGAATTTATTTTGGAAAATCGGGCATTAAATGTAAACCTGTCATTTAATAAACCTGATCCAAGAATTATATTATTCCTGAAAGTATTAAATGATCCATAAGATGAATTTACTTCAGCATAGGGTGCCTCTCTTAACTTAAATGTTTGCAGGTTAACAGATGCCCCAAATGCGCCAGCACCATTTGTCGACGTGCCCACTCCTCTTTGTATTTGAATATTATCTACTGAAGAGGCGAAATCCGGGAGGTTAACCCACCAGGTACCATGGGATTCCGGGTCATTTAAGGGTATGCCATTTATTGTTACATTAATTCTAGTTAGATCAGACCCCCTTATCCTAAAACTTGTATACCCAACTCCGGCACCCGCATCTGAACTTACTACTGTTGAGGGGCTCAAATTAAAAATATAGGGCATATCCTGACCCAGGTTACGCTTTTCAATTTCATCCTTTTGAATGGTTGATTGAGTTACCGGGTCAGAGGGAGCAGCCCGAGTGGCCATAACAATGACCTCCTCTGCAAGTACAGAAGCCCTGGTCATTTTGACACTTACTACAATCGGAGCCGATTGAACTTCAATATTTTGAAGAAACTTTTCGAAACCCATATAGGAAATGGCTAGAACATAACTACCGCTTTCTACTTTTGAAAAGCTAAAAGCTCCATTTAAATCTGTGGATGTTCCAAAATAGGTATTTTCAAGAATTACATTAGCACCAATAAGCACTTCACCATTTTCATCGCTTACAATACCTGACACTGAATTCTGACCATAAATTGAACTAACCAGAAAACATAAGCCTAGAATTAAAACAATTTGCTTCATTACTTTACATTTATGTTGAATGGGGGAAGCTTTTATCTCCCTACACCGGCATTACCCGGATCAGGTTCAAAGGGTTTACTCTCAGCCCGTAATATTAAGGCACCCCCAATTACTTGCAAAGGTAAGTAAATTATTGGCATCTGTTAAGTTGAAATGAATTAACATTAAAAGTCATTTTGAATCCAAAATGACTTTTAAGCATAAAAAAAGCCGGTAAAAACCGGCTTCCTCTATATGATTTATAACTTTTAGTTCTTCTCAACTTTTAAAACATCTTTAATAGCTTTTTCAAGTGTGTCTTTTGGTAAGGCACCCATAGCCATTTGTGGTTGTTCATCCTGTGGTACAAACAGTAAGCTTGGGATACTTTTTATTCCAAACATACCTGCCAGTTCTTGTTCCTGTTCAGTATTTACTTTGTAAATATTTATATCACCTTTATACTCATCCTGAAGTTCTTCAAGAATGGGAGCAATAGTCTTACATGGTTGGCACCAATCTGCATAAAAATCAATTAAGCAAGGTTTATCACCTTCGAATTTCCATTCTTTGTTTTCCTCAAAGTTAAATACCTTTTCCTTAAATGTGTCCTTTGTTAAATGTTCCAGCATTACAATAAATTATAAATTAATAAAAAATTACCTTCAATTCTATCTCCTTTGTGACACATACTAATCAAATAATATACCATAATAAATCAAAATAACTTTAATGAAATCTAACAGAATAAGCAATACGACAAGTAAGAAAGAGGCCTGGCAAATACCAATAGCCTACAAGACAGGCATTTATGAAATATGAAATAATAATTAAATAGAAATATCTTGAAATAAATTAATAAATTTTAGAGTTATTACATATTCTAAATAAGTTTGGGGAAATTGTTATTATGTCATACGTAAACTAATTTCATGACAAAGTCGCGTAAGAAATCAATAAATTATTTTTAAGTACGAAATGAAAATTGAAAAAAAATTATTGAAAACCTGAAAAATACTACACTACAAGTGTTTATTCTTTTTAATCAATTCAATTCTTTGATTAACACAATCTATAGATCGTAAAGCATCAGGAGGAGTATTTTTAACATAATCAACCAATTTATCAATTGTACTTGTTACTACATTCAGCCTCGTATCGCTGGCACCATAATAAATTACAACCTCACCATTATCTCTTTCAACCCAACCATTTCCAAAAACGACGTTCGAAACATCACCAACGCGTTCCTTCCCTCTTGGGGAGATAAAATGCCCCCCTGGCTCATATATCTTTTTTGAGGGATCTTCCAGACTGGTCATAAACATATATAACACATATCTAGCTCCTGCTGCAGTTCCTCTCACTGCATGGGCTAAATGTAGCCAACCTTCACCAGTTTTTATTGGGGCCGGACCCTGACCATTCTTCCCCTCCTTAATAGTGTGGTATACACGTTCATCTATTATGGTCTCCTTTTCAAGGACAGGATTTTCAATATCATCACATAAGCCCCAACCAATTCCTTCACCTGATCCGAGAGCCGCAAAATCATTCAAAGGCCTTGTATAAAATGCATATTTGCCATTTACAAACTCAGGATGTAGAACACAATTTCTTTGTTGCCTGCTGCTTGTTTTTAGGTTTGGAAGGCGTTCCCATGTCTTCAAATCCTTAGAACGAATAATACCACAATCTGCCAGGGCTGCTGATAGATCAAGTGCTTGGGTATCATCATGACTTTCTGAACAAAAAGTGCCATATATCCACCCATCTTCATGCTTAACCAATCGCATATCATAAACATTGGTTTCATTTGGATAGAGGTCGGGTATCTGAACCGGATAATCCCAGAACCTAAAATTATCAATCCCATTTTCGCTTTCCACAATCCCAAAAAAAGATTTCCTGTCCCAACCTTCAATCCTAGGCATTAAAATAACTTTACCATTGAACTCAATTGCCCCACTATTCAACACCACATTAATTCCAAGGCGTTGCATCAAGTATGGATTTGACTTGTAGTTGAAATCATATTTCCAATCCAACGGTACATGCGCATCGGTTAAAACTGGGAATTCAAACCTGTCATAAATACCTGTTTCGTATTTTTCCAAGATTTTGTTTGGCCTTGATACAAGTGCTTCAAACTTTTGAAGAAGACTTTTCTTTTTGTTATCGAATTCTATTTTAGTCATTTAACTTCTTTTATAACAAACATTAAGCGAATGTATGCCCATGTAAATAAATGGAGAATATGATTAATCACATGAAAACTGACACCAGCAAAATTATTTAATTTTTATCTTAATCTCATGTATAATTATTGAAAATATTGGATTCCTCAATTATTCTTATGAACTTTTATTTAAATCAATTCTATTTCATCTTAACTGGTAAACTAAGCGTTCCTTCTTCGATATAATTCCGAATAAGCTTATTATCAAAATCAAATAACTTATAAATTTTATATACTTGCTAATACATAAAAGCTCTGATTTGCGGAAAGTTGATGGGCAGAGTATTACTAAATATTAAGTCTGAACACTTAGTTTCAATTGTAGAAATTCTTAACAATTTATTTTCCGATAGGATAATTTTAAGATCAACATCAAAAAATAGTTCTTACTTTTAACAAGATGAATACTACAAAATACAATAAATTTCCCTCCGTTGAAGTACCTGGAAATTATAAAGTAAACCTTGGATGGGGTAAAATTGGACAGGCTCTATCTAAACAGATACTAAGTATAAATAAACTGCCCATAAAATTGGTTGTAGAATGCTACCAGGGCGCTTTAATCGATGAGATTGAGGAAGCACTATTGCAAATATTGCGGCCTGTAAAAACAACTCTTTCAGCCTCTGTCATACTTGATGAGGAAAAGATAAAAAAAATGATCTTTCCAAATGTTACCAATGATCGCATTTTTGGCTACTTAACGCATCTTGAAATGGAGGACTTCTTTGATGCAAATAAGCTGGCATCCGCCCGGAAAGAAATAAACGAAATAGAGAATGGGCTGATACTTATTATCGGTACTGGAGCCAGCCTTGTTTGTAAGGATTATGATCTATTGGTTTATGCTGACATGCCACGTTGGGAAATTCAAAAACGAATGCGGCAAGGTGAAGTAGACAACCTTGGAGTAAAGAATCGAAATACAGAAGATTGGATGTTGCAATACAAACAAGGATATTTTGTTGATTGGCGCGTATGTGACCGTTTAAAAAAGAAGTTATTCGGCAAAATAGATTTTGTTTTAGACACCAAAAGTAGGGATTCTCCAAAAATGGTGGAGAATGAAGCAATTCTCGAAGCTTATAGAATTGCCGTTAACCGTCCCTTTAGCGTAATGCCATTTTTCGATCCCGGGCCCTGGGGTGGTCAATGGATGAAAGAGGTCTGTAATCTGGATAAAGAAGAAGAAAACTATGCATGGTGCTTCAATTGTGTTCCTGAAGAAAATAGTTTGCTTCTTAAAATTGGCGGAGAAATAATTGAACTACCATCAATAAATCTTGTCTTCCATGATCCCATTGGACTACTTGGAAGTTCTGTTTATAAACATTTTGGAGATGAGTTTCCCATTCGTTTCGATTTCCTGGATACCATGGGTGGTGGAAATTTAAGTTTACAGGTTCATCCACTTACCGAGTATATTCAAGATAAGTTTGGATTGCAATATACTCAGGATGAAAGCTATTATATACTTGATGCAAAAGAGCAAGCTACGGTATATCTGGGATTAAAAGAAGGGATTGATCCAAATGAATGTATCGCTAACTTAAAAGAAGCTCTAAAAGGCGATAAACCCTTTGACGATGCAAAATTCATCCAGAAATGGCCTGCGAAAAAGCACGACCATTTCCTTATTCCAGCAGGAACTATTCACTGTTCTGGAAAAGATACTATGGTGTTAGAAATCAGTGCCACACCTTACATCTTTACATTTAAGCTATGGGATTGGGGACGATTAGGAATGGATGGTAAACCCCGTCCCATAAATATTGAACACGGAGAAAAAGTGATTCAATGGAACAGAAATGCCAGTTGGACAAAAGAAAATTTGGTTAATAAGGTTAAAATTGTAAATAAAGGAGATGGATGGGTAGAAGAGTTCACTGGTTTACACAAGCTTGAATTCATTGAAACCAGGCGTCATTGGTTCACGAAGCAGGTAAGCCACAATGTAAAATATGGAGTAGAAGTGGTTTGTCTGATTGAAGGTGAGGAAATAATATTAGAGAGCCCTGATAATAAATTTGAACCCTTTGTAATACATTTTGCTGAAGTATTCATTGTACCTGCCAATATCAAAGAATATACTATCCGTCCTTTTGGCTCATCAATTGGCAAACAATGTGGCACAATCAAAGCTTTTGTTAGGCCACAGATTAGCTCAATTGACTAATTAAAAACAAATACTTTTAAAAAAACAGATATATCTTCTATTCTGAGGAAGGAATTTAAATGAATAAGGATATTACTCGGGCTTAGTTTCACAAGAATTCCCCATACAATTTGGGTCACCAACCGGTTTTCTGATTAACTTTAATCTGACTGAAAGAAAATACAATTTGCAACCAACACAAATTCCAAAGGCAGTTTCTAGAAAAAGCAGTGTTAAACAAACTATGCATAACATACAAACTGGCTCAAAATATGAAATATCTTTCAACAGGAAAAGTGATAATATGAAGATAGTTGTGGTCAATATTAAACCAAGACTCCACGCAAACTTCTTTTGGATAGCACCAATAGGTAATGGTGATTGCTTACGGACAAATAAGTAAGCTATAAAAACAGTGGGTGAGTACTTAGGATTGATAAAAATTCCAATTAAAAAGCTCAATACCAGAATTCCACTAATGTAGGGTATGATAGCATATTTCTGCAATATGAACCCATTGATAAACGCAATCATCCCTAATAAAAACATTATACCAGCACTAGCTCGTATAACCCGCTCATCTAAAACTTTAAACTCCTTCCCTTCAACGTATTCTCCAAAACTAATTTCTGGCATATTTCTTTTGTTTAATTTAGTCCCGCTTATATTTATTTTCAAATTGGCCTGCAAAGTTAATCAATAAAATCTCTTACAAGCACTGTGCAAATTCCATATTGTTTCATAATCAAAATAATTATAGAACCTTCCTCAAAAACACCTTTATATCCGATACAAATGATATCGCAGAAGAAAGGATTTGAAAAAATATTAACTTTGATTTTTTATTGTGAATTCATGGTAATAAAACTCTAATCAAAACAAATTAGTGTGAAGAACTGTTTGAAAAATCCAATTTTCAAAATAATATCAAAAATCACTACCCAGGAGAATATTGCAGCATATGTTGTCGGTGGTTATGTAAGAGACTTATTTTTAAATCGTTCTACTGAGGAACAGGATATTGACATTGTGGTAGTAGGAAATGGAATAGAGATTGCCAGAAAAGTAGCCAAATCTATAAATCCAGGAGTAAAGGTATCAGTATTTAAGAATTTTGGCACTGCCATGTTTAAGTATCAGCAGAGCGAAATCGAGTTTGTAGGGGCCAGGAAAGAATCTTACCGGAAAAACTCCAGAAAGCCCATTGTGGAAGATGGTACTCTTGAAGATGATCAAAAGCGTAGGGATTTCACAATCAATGCTATGGCTTTCAGCCTGAATGAGGACTCGTATGGGTCATTTATTGATCCTTTTAATGGGATGGCAGATTTAGAAAATAAGATCATTCGAACACCTCTAGAAGCTAACCGTACTTTTTCTGATGATCCATTACGAATGATTCGTGCCATTCGGTTTGCAACCCAATTAGATTTTACCATTGATGAACAAACTCTTGACTCAATAACCAGAAATTCTGAGCGAATTAAAATAGTATCACAGGAACGGATTATTAACGAGCTTCAGAAAATAATTTTATCTAAAAAGCCCTCAAAAGGTTTTAAATTATTGGAAGAAACTCACCTGCTTGATATAATTTTCCCTGAACTAAAAAACATGAAAGGTGTTGATACAGTTAATGGAAAGCAACATAAAGATAATTTTTACCATACCCTTGAAGTCCTTGATAATATAAGTCTTAAAACGGATGATGTTTGGCTGAGATGGGCTGCCATTTTGCATGATATAGCCAAACCACAAACAAAAAAGTATATTCCAGAAATCGGCTGGTCCTTTCATGGCCATGATTACATTGGGGCAAAAATGGTTCCTGGTATTTTCCGGAGAATGAAACTCCCCTTAAATGAAAAGATGAAGTATGTTCAAAAGATTGTATTACTTCATCTCAGACCCATTGCTCTTGCAGAGGATGTTGTTTCAGATTCTGCCCTTCGAAGACTTTTGTTTGATGCTGGAGAAGATATTGAAGATCTAATGACCCTTAGTGAAGCGGATGTTACCTCAAAGAATGAAAAGAAAGTAAAAGCATATTTGAATAACTTTAAGAAAGTAAGACTCAAGCTTAAGAAAATTGAGGAGAAAGATGCCGTTAAAAATTTTCAACCACCTATTAGCGGTGAGGAAATTATTAATACTTTTCACATTAAACCGTCAAAGGAAGTAGGTATCATTAAGACTGCAATAAAAGAAGCCATTCTGGATGGAGTTATTAGCAACAACTATGATGAAGCCTATGAATTCATGCTTAAAAAAGGAGAGGAACTTGGATTGACTGCTGTCTAGGATAAATTTATTAATTTGTTTTTCGTGATTTCCCTGGCACTGATTCCGGATTTGAGAGAAGCAAGCTAACTTTTACCGGAAGATGGTCACTAAAACCGCCCAAATATTTGAATCCGGCATAAGTTGCAAAAGGTTTGTTTCCAAGATACTTTTCATCTTCAATCAATAAAAATTCCAGATTAAAAATTACAAAAGTGGGTAAATCCACCTTTGTTTTTGACTGGGTACCTAGCATATTCCCTGATACAATAATTTGATCAAACTTATCCCATATACCCCTGTATTTATATGAGCCAGCTTCATTTTCAGAAATTCCATGAAGGTTATAAAGGCTACAGGAATCTGTTTCCTCATAATTAAGTCTGGCATTCAGTACTTTCAAAAGACTTTTGTTTTCAGGCTGATCATTGAAGTCTCCCATAATCACAATTCCCTGATTTGGAGAAAGTAAAATTATACTATCAACTTTTGCCCTTAATACTCTTGCTGCCTGAATTCGACGTGGTTCAGATTCAAGCTGGCCTCCACGTCTTGATGGCCAGTGGTTTACAAAAAGATGTATTGTGTCCTTTGAGTGATAAAAAATTCCTTTTACATATAAAATATCCCTGGTTACATACATGGTATCATTTGGAAAATCAACGGAAATAGGTTCTGCAAACACCGGTTTAAAAATCTGCTGATCGTAAAGTAATGCCACATCTATTCCTCGTCTGTCAGGGGATTCAAAGTGTTCAAAACGATACTCAAGTTTTGACAGGGGGGTGTCATAAATCAAATCATTTAGCACTTTCTTATTTTCAACCTCACAAAGACCAATTAAAACAGGTGAGTCCCATCCTCCTGCAGCTACAATTGTTTTGTATAGCTTATTAATTTTATCATTATATCGTTTTATAGACCAGTGTTTATCACCCCAGGGTAGAAATTCCTCATCAGCCTTCAGGGTATCATCCCATGTATCAAAAAGGTTTTCAACATTATAGAAAACCATATCAACAATTACAGATTTTTCTGAGCTCTGTGAAAACGAAGAATTTCTTTGAAGAATAAAAACCAATACCAATAGTATGGTTTTAAAGAAAGCTAAATACCAAAAACCTTTTTTCATCTCCTGATTTTTCGTTTCAAACCAGGGGTTTCGATTCTCTCATAAGAACCCAGATCAGGGCCTGCATCATCAAGGCGACTATTGCCCAATAGATCAGCAGGAAACAACTCTGCAATTTCAATCGAAGCTTTATCTTTAGCAAAAGCCAGTGTATCCAGTTGAAAATTAAATTCATTGGAAGCAATAAATCCAGGATCTTCATTTACCCAAATGCTTTTAAAATTTTCGGAATCTCCGGTATCAATAGAGGTGTCAGCCTTTATTAAACAGTGATCAAAATAATAGTTAAATATTCCACCTGTCTCAAATTCATCAACAAGAATTTCATTATTTAAACCACCATAAATGATACAATTTCCAAAGGAAGCCTGAATTAAATCTCCTGTGAACAAGGCAGTATCATTTAAATTATAATAATTTGAAAGGAGAAAAGTAGGTGTAGCCCGATGTGACCAGGCCCAGAAGTTTGCAAAGGTGCATTGATTAAAGTCATATGAACCTCCTGTTGTTAATGCGGTAGTAAAGGCTGCACAATCAGCAATCAAACAATTATTTGCCTCAATTTTTGAGCCAATTGAAGATATCCCAGCATAGGTCATATGCTGAATGACTGAATTTGTAATCTTTAAGTCAGGAGGGGGGTCATTTGAATAAAAATTTCCAAGATGAATACCTGTTACTCCATTTAGAATTATTGCATTATTAATTTCATTCTCACTACTCCCATTTATGAAATACATACCACTCCACTGTCCTGGAATATCTTTATACATCTGGTCAAGCCGGTCTCCCTGAAAAGTTACTGGTTCATCTATGGTTCCATTTACTTTTAAGGTACCACTTACATATAAGGAAGAGCCTTTATGGAAATACAAACGCGTACCTGGAGATATTGTTAAGACCTCAGAAGTATCAACCATCATAGAATTATAAACAAGATATGGTTTATCATTAATCCAGGTCTGACTTCTAATTACTTCTCCATTTATCAAATGGACATCCTGCCCCCACGCAACAAGATCTATATCCTGCAGGTTGCTATTGGTGACGAAAACAATAGAATCCTGCACAACCATTGGATTATTCACATTCAGTGGATCGATTGTTGCTTCAACAAACACATATAAACTATCCCCACCATCCAATGGAATATCTTCCAGAGAGTATCCTTCCCTACCATCCACATTCATTCTGAAAAAAGAGTTTGTACCCGTAGCCAGTGAAATTGATGAGATTAAAACATTTTCTTTCCCGGGGTTATGGACCGTAAACTCTAATGTAACTGTACCTATGCTGGTAAAAACAGTATCAAATAATAATGTATCCACTGAGAATGTGAGTTTGGCTGATGAATCATCGGTAAATTGCTCTTTTTCACAACCTCCAACTAAAATACTCAGAAGAATTACAATAAAAACACTAAATCCAATGACACGTATATGTGGGTGATATTTCAAAAAAGGCTGTGCTGTGTGTTAATTAATAATAGATTGCCAATTATACTAGAACGTTATAAAAATAAAAACATTATGTTTTGTATTGATATACAAAGTTGCAGTAAGCAAAAATTGTATCTTTGGTTCAACAAAATTCAAATTTAATATATTATGAAGCACCTATTTATCCCCCTCCTGGTATTTGTTTTTCTAGGATTGAATAATTGCAATTCCAAAAAGATAAATGTAGACCTAATTGTTCACAATGCGGCAATTTACACTGTGAATGAACAATTCTCGATTGAAGAAAGTATGGCATTAAGCGATGGGAAAATAGTTGCCGTAGGAACAAATAAAGATATATTAGATAAATATCTTGGGGAAAAGACAATTGATTTAGATAAAAAATTCATACTTCCCGGATTAATTGATGCCCACTGTCATTACTATGGTTATGGCATGAATTTAAATAATGTTGATTTGGTTGGAACTACTTCCTTTGAGGAAATTATTGAAAAAACGAAATCACACTATCAACAGTTCCCTTCTGAATGGATTTTGGGACGTGGCTGGGACCAGAATGATTGGGAGGTGAAAGAATTCCCCACTAGGGAAAAACTTGACCTGGCATTTCCAGACACGCCTGTTTTCCTCAGAAGAATTGACGGACATGGAGCCATAGCAAATGCTAAGGCACTTGAATTAGCTGGGGTTACGAAAAATACAAAAATTGATGGAGGAGATCTGATTCTGAAAGATGGAGAGTTAACCGGTGTATTGATTGATAATGCAATGGGGCTGGTAGGAAGGGTAATTCCTGCAAACAATAGAAATGATATAATAAATGGTTTACTAAAAGCTCAGGAAAACTGTTTTGAAGTCGGCCTAACTACCGTTTTTGATGCAGGACTTGGAAATTCCGTATTGCATATAATTGATAGTCTTCAAGCTAAGAAACAACTTAAGATGAGGATAAATGCAATGCTATCTCCCTCAAAGAAGAATTTCACTACCTACCTGTATAACGGCATTTACCAAACTGACCTATTAACCATTCGTTCTATTAAGTTATTCGCAGATGGAGCGCTCGGCTCAAGGGGTGCTAAATTACTCTACCCTTATTCTGATGATCCAGGTAATAGTGGGCTTCTGGTTTCTCATCCTGATGACTTAATGGATATTTGTGAACAAGCATACGAATATGGGTACCAGGTCAACACCCATTGCATAGGGGACTCTGCCAACAGACTTATGTTGAATATTTATGGCGAAATACTAAAAGGTAAAAATGACAAGCGTTGGAGAATAGAGCATGCTCAGATAATCCATCCGGACGATTTTAAATTATTTGGAAAGTACAGTCTTGTTCCATCTATACAATCCACACATGCGACCTCTGATATGTATTGGGCTGAAGATCGCCTGGGTGCTGAGCGTATAAAAGGGGCTTATGCATATCGTCAGCTATTGGAACAAAATGGTTGGATCCCAAATGGCAGTGATTTCCCAGTTGAGCATATTAATCCATTATTTGGTTTCTTTGCATTAACAGCAAGAAAAGATCAATCAGGTTATCCGGAAAACGGCTTTCAAATGGAGAATTCCCTCTCCAGAGAGGAGGCCTTAAAGGCTATGACCATCTGGGCTGCAAAATCGGGTTTTGAGGAAGACCGAATTGGAAGTATTGAGCCAGGGAAATATGCTGATTTTATTGTAATAGACATAAACATAATGGATTGTGACCTAATGCAAATTCCTAAATTACAGATTCAAAAAACATTTGTTCAGGGGGTAGAAGTATTTTCAGCCAGATAGACTATTCAAATTTTAAGGAATTAGAAAGTTTTCCTAATCCAGGTTAAATGGTTTGCCATTATAGAAATCAAGGATCTTGGTTGTAAATACAAACTCATATTTGGCCTGCAATAACTCTGCCTGTGCCTTGATAAGGTTGTTCTTGTTAATATTATAATCAATTGCATTCTCTGTGCCAGTGTCCATCTTTTCCTGGGAATAATCCATCGCCGCTTGTCTGGATTCAACAACTTCCGTGGAGGTTCTGTATTTTGCAAGGGCAGATGTTGCATCCAAATGGGTTTGCTGAATAGTTTTGTAGAGTATCTTTTTCGATTGGTCAAGATTCACCTCAGCATCCAGCATTGAGATTTTTGCATTGCTAATATTGTTCTGAATTGTCCACTGCTGAAAAATAGGGATATTCAGATTGATGGAAACCTGCTGATACCTATTATCCTTAATCTGGTCACCATAAGGATATGGAGCATCAGGATCAAGAGGATTTCTTCCAATCTCAGAGTAGCGTGAATAAATCAATCCCCTCACATAAAGATTTGGACTTCTCGTTCCTCGAGCTATTGACAAATTCTTTTCCTCGGCTTTCAGATTGTATTCTGCACTTTTAATTTCAGGAAAACTAGCTACAGCATTTTGATAAACCTCTCCAAAAGGTATAATAATAATACCCTCTTTAATCTCCCTTTCTTCTGGTTTCTTTACTCTAAAATCCCCAACCGAATCTAAATTAAGCAATTGAGTGATGTCTAGATAGGTAGTCTTTAGTTGGTTTGAAACTGTAGTCAGATTTAATCGCTCGGCAGCAGCCTGAGATTCTATATCAAGCAATTGCCCCTGGGAGGTTTTTCCCAATTTTACAAATTGGCTTATACGCACCACCTGCTGGTCAATGGCATCAAGTTGTGATTTCGCAATCTCCAGCAGTTCTTCATTGTATAAGATTCTCATATAGGCAAAAACAATTGCAATCATTATATCATTCTTATCTTTACCTACATTTGCATTGCTGGCGAGAAAGTTGAATTTATTTCGCTTAATTATATTCGTCTGTTGTAATCCATTAAAGACATTCAATGTGGCTTGCGCCCCAAGATTTCCATCCTGAAATTTTTGTTGAACATAAGTATAATCATCATAATTCACTGTTTTTCCGGAGCTAAGGCTATGCTGTGCAAAACCATTTAAACTGGGAAGTATCTCCAATTTTGACTGGAGAAGATTATTTTCTGTGGTTTTAGCCTGGAAAATTGTTCTTTTTAACTGAAGATTGTTTTCCATTGCATAGTTGATACAATCATCAAGTGACCATACCTTCTGAGAGAGAGCTGAGGTTGGTATAAGAAATAATAGGATAAAGACGGTCCAGGCAGTTAAACCCTGAAAATACTTAGAAATATGCATTTTATTTATTCTTCTTTTATTCTATAAAGAACCTGTATATACTTCGCATCATCAAGCGGAGTGTATATCTGGATTAACTCCCAGGCAGGATCATATTTTTTTATAGATTTTTTTAAGCGGGTAATCCGCGCCAGAGACCTTGATAACTCATCTACTCCATTTGAAAACTCATCTTCAATCTCCCACTCAAAAGAAACTACTCTGAAGTTATATTGAATTTCCTTTCCTCCAACTTTTAAAAGGATCTCTGCACTTTCATTCTCACCAAAATGCATGATAGGTACACATAGTTCTTTCATAATACTGTATATTTAATTTTGCAAAACGAATTAACTCTTAGCAAATACGATCAGAATCCTTTAATTAAAAGACAGTTTGGGATAGAAAACAAAATAACAACGGAGCCTAAACAGTATGCTTAATATTCTCTGTAACTATATGACCATCAAATAATTGAATAATCCTATGGGCATATTCTGCATCTGCTGGTGAGTGTGTTACCATTACAATGGTTGTACCATCTTTGTTTAGTTCAGTCAACAGATTCATTACTTCTTCGCCATTAGCAGAATCAAGATTCCCTGTTGGCTCATCAGCTAGAATCAGTTTTGGTCCTGCTACTACAGCTCTGGCAATAGCCACTCTTTGCTGCTGACCACCTGATAATTGCTGTGGAAAATGCTTTTTCCTATGAATTATCTTCATCCTTTCCAACACAGCATCCACCTTTTTCTTTCTGTCAGCTGCAGACACTTTCATATACAATAATGGTAATTCCACATTTTCATATACTGTTAGCTCATCAATCAAATTAAAGCTCTGGAAAACAAAACCAATATTCCCTTTCCTTAAATTGGTCCGATTTCTCTCTGACATGTTAGACACTTCCGTATCGTTAAAATAGAATTCCCCACTAGATGGATTATCCAATAATCCAAGAATATTCAGAAGGGTTGACTTGCCACATCCTGAAGGCCCCATTACGGCAACCATCTCCCCTCTCTTTACCTCGAAATCAACATTGTTCAGGGCAGTTGTTTCAACCTCTTCAGTTCTGAAGATTTTAGTTAGATTTTTTGTGCGAATCATAGCTTACTTTTTTACTGGTTGATATTAATTATCTTTAAGGATTAATTTGTCGACATTACCAAAATTATCATAGCTTGAAGTTATAACTTTTTCACCTGGTTTAAGACCTTCAAGAATTTCATAAAACCTTGGATTTTGAGCACCAAGGCTTATGCTTCTTTTTGTAGCAAATTCTTCTGATGGATCCAGAATATACACCCACTGTCCACCAGTACTTTGATAGAAACCTCCGCGTGGAATTAAAACAGCAGTTTTTGGTGCTCCCAGCTCTAATTTAATCCGAGAGGTCTGACCTATTCTTATTGTGGGGGGAATAGTATCTGTAAAAACCATATCAGAATAAAAGTTTCCTGCAGTTACCTCTGGATAAATCTTGGAAATAGATCCCTTATAAGAAGTACCAGAAAAGTCGCATTCTCCTGACAAACCTCTTGAAACTTTAGAAATATAATATTCATCAATCTCGAGTCTCAATTTATACGAGTCAAGAATATTAATCTGACCTATTCTTTGACCCCGGTTGAGAACCTGTCCAATCTCAAGGTCAAGTGAAGCCAATTCACCACTGACAGGAGCTTTGAAATTTAAGTTTTCGAGCTTTTCATTTACAAGAACAAGATTATCCTGCATTCTAATCACTGATTTTTCCAGGGCACCAACCTGCACACTTCTAAAAATTGAATCTTTTTCCAGGTTCTCGAGTAATAATTCCAATCTTTTCAGCGAAAGATCCAACTGTTCTTTTGAAATATTAAATTCTTCCTGGGAAATATGGTTCCCCTTCAATAATATTCTATTGTTTTCAAAATCTCTTTTTTGTTGGAGTATATCATATTCAACACCCAATATTTGGCTTCGGGAATTCAAAGTTTGTTGATCCATTAATAGTTGGGCCTGTCTCAACTCATTTGATGTCCTGGAAACAAGGGCCTCATAATTGGAAATCTCCAGAATCAAGCTGGTATTGCTTAGCTTTAAAAGTAAGTCACCTTTCTCAACCATAGTACCTTCTTCAGCAACAATTTCTTCAACACGCCCCCCTTCCATTGCATCCAGGTAAACGGTAGTAATTGGCTCAACTCTTCCAGTTACCGGAATATAATTTTTAAAATAGCCTTCGGAAACCTCATTTATTGATATTTTCTCAATATCAACATTGTATTTTGAACTTTTATCTCCAAATACGAGACTCCAAAGTACCAATAGTACTAATATCACCCCAACAGCTATCCACACATGTTTTTTGGTGATCTTTTTCTTTTCAATAGGTCTGTCCATATTATTCTCTCAAATTACAGTATATAATCATTAATTATGCCAATTATCATAAAAAGTTGATATGTTGAATATTAGACATACTGCACTATTTGGGGATATATCTACTATGTTCGATATTAGAACAATTAGAGTACGAAACCGAACATTCTAAAAATAAATTATATTTTTGTAATAATAAGTATTAAATGTAAAAAATATTTTGGATTATTCTTTTTATCTATTATTGCTCGTTTGTTTAAGATGGGGAGCAAATATTTAAAAAGCTGACTATAACTCAAAAGTCATCCATTGGGCTTTTCAAATTTTCTAGGCCTTGATGTGTAAATTTAATAAAATCTGATTCTTAAAATGAAAGAACCTGAAGGAAGAATACTAGCGATAGACGACAATGAAGACATTTTATTTGCTTTAAAATTATTGTTGAAGCCACATGTACAAAGAATTGACACTTTAAATTCCCCTAATAATGCATTAGAATATTTATCTAAGAATGACTATGATGTCATTTTGCTTGATATGAATTTTACAAAAGATGCTATTAGCGGTCAGGAAGGGTTTGACTGGCTTGCAAAAATTCATGAGGCATATCCAACTGCTGTAGTTGTTTTTATAACGGCATACGGTGATGCAGAAAAAGCAGTAAGAGCAATTAAAGCTGGTGCATCTGACTTTATTTTAAAGCCCTGGCAAAATGAAAAACTACTGGCTACAATTTCTTCCTCATTTCAATTGGCAAAATCAAAAAAAGAGAATAAGGAATTAAGAAAAAAGCATCAGGAGCTAAGTGCAGTATTGAGCCATCCATTCGAGGAGTTTATTGGGGAATCACAGGAAATGAAAGAGGTTTTTAATACCATCAAGAAAGTTGCACTGACCGATGCCAATGTATTGATCCTGGGGGAAAATGGAACTGGAAAGGAACTGGTAGCAAGAGCCCTACATAAGAACTCTCTTCGGAAGGATGAAATATTTATGAGTGTTGACCTGGGGTCCATTAGTGAAACTTTATTTGAAAGTGAGTTGTTCGGACACGAAAAGGGCGCCTTTACAGATGCTATTAAGGAAAAAGCCGGGAGGTTTGAAATTGCAAAAGGAGGAACATTATTTTTAGATGAAATAGGGAATTTATCTTTGCCATTGCAGACCAAATTATTAACAGTGATTGAGCGCAGAGAGGTAACCCGGGTGGGATCAAATAAAGTTATACCTGTAGATGTAAGGCTGATTTGTGCAACAAATAATAATATTCATAAGATGGTAGCCGAAGAGAAGTTCAGGCAAGATTTGCTTTACAGAATAAATACCGTTGAAATCCATATACCTCCCTTACGTGATAGAATTTCTGACATTCCTTTGCTGGCAGAACATTTTTTAAAAATGTACATTAAAAAATACAGGAAAAAAATTAGGAAAATCGACAGTGAAGCGCTGAAGTGCCTCAAAGAATATTCCTGGCCAGGAAATGTCAGAGAATTGCAACATTCTCTAGAACGGGCTGTAATTCTGACAGACTCCGACGAATTGCGCAGAGATGATTTCATGCTATCATCGGGCCCCAAATCAGACCAAGATACTGAATTTGCCACCTTTGATCTTGATGCTATAGAAAAACAAGTTATTCAAAAAGCCTTAAAGAAACACGCTGGAAATGTCACCCAGGCTGCAGGAGAACTTGGATTAACCAGAACTTCGTTATACAGAAGAATGGAAAAGCATGATTTATAAAAAATTTCGATTTATAATATTATTCAGACTATTATTGCTCACTGCATCAATATTCTTGTTTGTTTATACATTGGAATCACAGTTTTTTCTTACACCTGTTTTTATTGGAATAATTATACTCCTCGAACTGGTTTCAATGTTCAGGTATATCGACAGGACGAATAGGGATCTTGCCAGTTTTCTTGAATCTATAAGGTTTTCAGAATTTACAAGGAGTTTTGAAATCGAAGGTATGGGTTCCTCATTTGATGAATTAAGTAAAGCTTTTAATGATGTTATAAAGGACTTTCAGACTATCCGATCCGAAAAAGAGGAACATTTCCAATATCTACATAGCATTGTTCAAAATACAGATATAAGTATTATTGCATTTCAAAAAGATGGAAGTGTTGAGTTAATCAATAATGCCGCTAAAAAGTTATTTCAGGTTTCTTCCCTAAAGAACATCCAATCACTTGAATCCCTGAGTGAAGATCTTGTTAAAACATTACTAAACCTGAAACCTGGAGTAATTACTTTACTAAAAGTTCAGGATGAAGATGATATTCTACAACTGGCGATTTCTTCTAGTGAAGTTAAAATTGGAAATAAGCTGATTGTATTAACTACTATAAAAAATATCCAGGCCGTTCTGGACGAACAGGAGACAGAAGCCTGGCAAAAGCTAATCCGTGTTCTAACCCATGAGATCATGAACTCCATCACTCCTATTGCATCACTCACCAACACCCTGGAAATGATGTTAAAAGGATTGACCATAGAAGAAAACCACAGGACATACCACATAGACCCACCATCATTACAGGAATTTCAGAAAGCCCTTCATACTATAAGCAAAAGAAGTACTGGCTTACTTCATTTCGTAAATACCTACCGAAATTTAACCCGAATTCCCAAACCAAACTTCAAGGTAGTTAAGGTTATTGACATCTTCAACCATATTCGATCTTTAATGGAGGAGGAGTTAAATGCAAAGAATATAAAATTTGACAGCCCCGTATATCCCACTAATCTTGAGTTGTTTGCCGATGAGAAATTAATTGAACAGGTTCTTATAAATCTTATCAAAAACTCTATACATGCTGTAGAAAATATAGAGTCACCCAGCATTACTATGAAGGCTTATAAGAATAAACGTGAAAGAGTTACAATTCATGTAATTGACAATGGTGATGGTATTTTGAAAGATGTTCTTGACAAAATATTCATACCATTCTTTACTACAAAACCAAAGGGATCTGGAATCGGATTAAGTCTTTCGAGGGAAATATTAAGGTTGCATGGTGGATCGATATATGCGCATTCAATCCCTGAAAAGGAAACCTCTTTTACCCTTACTTTCTAATTGGATTAAAATTCCCAATCTTTTTAGATTAATACCTGCTTAACCAGCGATATCTTCTGGCATTATTACCAAATTTCACAGCAAACATAAATTCATGTGAGCCATATGTATATTTTTGTATGCTGCTCATACTATAATCAAAAGCATATCCAAAATGGAAGTTTTGAAACTTCACACCTGCAAAAATTACCAGAACATCAGGGGTTCTATAAGATAAGCCTGCCCAATATGACTGTTTATAGACAAACTTAGCGCTTACATCCATCTGAAAAGTTCTAAGATTATCTGGAGATTTTAACATCGTTGAGGGAATAACAGAAAAATCATCACCCAGTGCAAATTCATAACCTCCAGTAATATAATAATAGCGAAGCATTTTATAATTATTCTCCCCCTGAAGACCAATCTTAAACATAGATTGAAACAAATTTATTGCAGAAAATCCCACATAGTAGTCATTTGTTTTATAGAAAACTCCAAAGTTTATATCTGGTATAAATACAGATCTGTCATAATTAAGCAATAGTTGATCATCCGGATCATAGGCATCTAAAAAACCATCACCATTAACACTCAACTGATACCCAACAGCAGTCAATCCAAATGACAATTGAGATTGGCGAAGTTGAATATGGTATGCATAGGTAAACTGTACTCCTGTTCTACGAAGCATACCATTTCTATCAGTAAAAAAATGTCCACCCAGGCCTACTCTGCCATTTCTTGATGGCTTTTCTGTATTTTTCTTAACAGACGGTGATTCGGATATATAACTATTTTTCAATAGCCTGGTCTGAAAGCTAACTGCCTGTGTGCTGGGTGCCTCTTGTAAGCCCATCCACTGCTCACGTGCCGTAATATTTATAGAGGTATATCCATCTGCACCAGCAACAGCCGGATTTATAAGAAACATATTCATCATATACTGGCTGTAAAC
>JASJGS010000198.1:0-71914 GCA_033791445.1 Bacteroidales bacterium
ATTACCTGGGGATAGAAGATATGAATACAATCCTTTTCTCCAATGGTGATATTTCTGCTGACCAAGCCTGGGTTCTTTGTACACGGTTGGGCATTGAAAATATGTTTGTAATGAAAGGTGGATTGAATCATTGGGTTGAAACTATTCTCAAACCTGTTGCCCCTTCAGAATCAGCTCCAAATGAGGACTTTGCACTATTTGACTTCAGAAAAGGAGCCAGTATTTATTTTGGAGGAGGTAGCATTGAAATAGAAAGTCAAACGGTTTCAGAACCTCTTCCCCAAGTCAGAAAAAAGAAGAAAACAGTTATTGAAGGTGGTTGTTAAATAAAAGCCAAATAAAATATACATATATCATGTTTCATCAAAAAAATCCAAAAAGGTTGTCAATTGCTTTAATATTTTTTCTTGCAATTATTGTTATAGGGTTGATAACCATCAGGAAACCTGATTTTTCCTACAAGACAAGCCCGGGTCAAATGATTGAATCCATAATTTCAATGGAGGATGATATGACACCAGAGGAGGCGATTTACTATGTTGAGGAGAGTGATCCTTTTTTTACTTTTGTGGATATCAGAAATCCATATGATTATATTCAGGGACATGTTGAAAATTCTATTAATATTCCATTGACAGAATTATTATCAGATAAAACATTTGAAACACTTGATCAGTTTGTATTGGATTCCATAACTGTTATATTATATGGAAATAACCAGACAGATGCGAATGGACCCTGGATGATGCTTAAACAGCTGGGTTACAATAATGTGAAAGTGATGCTCGGAGGTTATGATTATTATTCAGAAGAACCTTCAGACTGGGAAGAAATGCCAGAGATCCCAGAGTATTATGTTGAGGATCCTAAATACGATATTGCTGAAATTCTTTTGGAGGCAGCTTCATTCTCATCGGCTTCAGATGAAGTTGATCAACCTGCAGCCCCTGTAATACCCGTTCGTAAAAAGAAGAAAACAGTTATCGAGGGTGGGTGCTAATTCCTATCAAATAGTATTTTTTACAAGATATTGTAGAATAAAAAATCCCGGCAATGACCGGGATTTTATTGTATGGGGATTCTTATTATACCTTCATCAGGGCCTGGTTAAGGTCCTCAATTAAGTCTTCCACATTTTCAATGCCTACAGAATACCTTACTAAACCATCGTCAATTCCTGCATCAATTCTTTCTTCCCTGGGCAAGGATGAGTGAGTCATAGAGGCTGGATGCTGGATAAGTGACTCAACACCTCCCAATGAAACAGCAAGCAATGCCAGGTTCATGTTATTCATAAGTTTCTCTCCAGCTGCAAGGCCACCTTTTAAACCAAAACTAATCATTGATCCAAATCCTTTCATTTGTCTTTTGGCGAGTTCTCGTTGTGGATGGGATTTCAGACCAGGATATTTAACCCATTCGACTTTTGGATGTTTTTCAAGCCAATCGGCAATAATTCCTGCACTTTCCTGTGCTTTCTCAATACGGATTGATAAAGTCTTTACCCCTCGCAAAACCATAAATGCCTGGTGGGGATCCATGTTAAAACCAAGGTTTACCATCATTGGACGAACCTTTTTATACATTTCTTCTGTCCGGGTAACTATTATGCCACCTACAATATCGGCATGGCCATTAATAAATTTTGTAACAGAATGAAAAACAATATCAGCCCCTAAATCAAGAGGGTTTTGTAAATATGGACTGGAAAAAGTATTGTCAACCACTAGAATTAAATCATTTTCTTTTGCAATTTTTGAACATGCTTCAAGGTCTGTCAATTGCATAGTAGGATTTGAGGGTGTCTCAATATATAATACCTTTGTATTTGGCTTTATGGCAGAAACAATATTATCCGTGTTAGAAGTATCAACATAGGTGGATTCCACACCAAATCTCGAAAAGTGTTTTTCCATAATCACTCTTGAAGGACCATAAACAGAGGCAGTACTAATCATATGCGCACCCTGATTTAGCAGCGCCATATAAATAGAGGTAACTGCACCCATTCCTGATGAAGTAGCAATAGCTCCAAATCCATTTTCTAGTGCTGTTATATTCTTTTCAAGCGCATGGATAGTTGGATTGGCTATCCTGGTATAAATATAACCGTCATCTTTTCCAGCAAAGCGGTCTGCACCTTCTTTTGCATTTCGAAATGCAAAGGTAGAAGTCTGATAAATTGGCACATTGACACTTCCAAGTTCATCCAACTCAGTGCCAGCATGTACCATTTTGGTGTTGAATCCAGGGTTTTTAATTTTCATTTGGATATTGAAATAGGATTTTAATTATATTATAAGTATTCACTTAAAAAATTAGTAGTATTTCTTTAATTGTTTTGCCAGATTGTTAGCAAATACAAAATCATTTAATTCCTGATTATCTGTTCTAAGAATTTCTTTATTGCTCCCTTCCCAGAATTTCCTCCCCTTATAGATAAATATAACTTTCTCACCAATCTCCATTACAGAATTCATGTCATGGGTATTGATAATGGTTGTTGTCTTAAATTCTTCTGTAATTTCCTTGATTAAGTTGTCTATAACAATGGCTGTTTTAGGATCAAGCCCAGAATTCGGTTCATCGCAAAAAAGATAATCGGGGTTTAATGCAATTGCTCTGGCTAATGCAACCCTTTTCTGCATTCCACCACTAATTTCAGAAGGGTATAAGTGATTGGAGTTAACGATATTCACCCGGGTTAGATAAAAATTGGCCCTTTCACGTTTTTCTTCTTTCGTTAAATTAGTAAACATATCCATCGGATAAACAACATTTTCTTCAACAGTGGCTGAGTCAAATAGAGCGCCTCCCTGAAACATCATCCCTATGTTTTGCCGCACTAATTTTTTCTCAGAAAAGCTCATTTTATTGAACACAATATCATCATAAATAACTTCCCCCTCATCGGGGTCAAATAGTCCAATAAGGCATTTTAGAAAAACAGTCTTTCCAGATCCACTCTGACCAATTATCAAGTTTGTTTTTCCTTGATCGAATTTCACTGAAACATCTTCCAGCACCTGTAACTCCCCAAATCTCTTCCAAATGTTTCTTGCTTCTATCATGATAGCAATAATTGAGTAAGTATTACATTGAAAAGAAGCACTACTACACTACTATATACAACCGCCTGAGTACTGGCCTTGCCTACTTCAAGAGAACCTCCAGTAGCATAATAACCATTGTAGGATGAGACGGATGTGATAATAAAAGCAAAAACAACGGTTTTTACCATAGCATAAGTAACATAGAAAGGAACAAATGCATATTGAACACCATAAATAAATTCTTCAGACGAAACAACTCCGGTAGCCATTACGGCCACCCACCCTCCGAATAATCCAATAATAATACTTATAGTAGTTAATAGTGGATTAAATATAACAGCGGCCATTATTTTTGGAAAAATAAGATAACTGGCCGAATTCACACCCATAATTTCCAGGGCATCAATTTGCTCTGTCACCCGCATAGTGCCAAGTTCTGAGGCAATATTGGAACCTACTTTTCCTGCCAGAATTAGTGCAATAAGGGTCGAAGAGAATTCAAGTATGAGTGAGTCGCGACATCCAAGTCCAATAAGATAGGTAGGTAAGAAAGGATTTTCTAAATTGTAGGCAGTTTGTAATGTGATAACAGCGCCCATAAAAGCAGAGATGATCATCACAATACCAATAGAGTCTATAACTAGCTTTTGAATCTCTTTCATGAATTGCTTGTAATAGACGCTCTTTTTTTCTGGAGGAGAAAAAACCTTGAATAACAGGAGGAAATATCTTCCGATATGATAAAATATGTTCATATTACAAAAGTGATCTTAAAATTACTAATATTTTTATGAATCACTTAATAATATAATCTAATCATTAATATGTCAGGCCTTTTTATTAACAGTTTCGGTTAAAAATTAGTACCTCAAGTTTCAAATAATCTAGTTAGAATAGAGAGATTTTTTTAACTTTACTACCTGTACAACTAATCCCAATAAAATGGTAAATAAAAATAATTTCTGTGTTATAATGGCTGGAGGAGTTGGAAGTCGATTTTGGCCATTGAGTAAAGCTTCTTTGCCTAAGCAGTTTATAGACATTCTTGGTACTGGGAAAACACTGTTACAACAGACCTATGAAAGATTCCTTCCTGTCTGTCCAAAGGGAAATATTTTTATAGTATCAAATATTGAATATGGCGACCTAATAAGGGAGCAATTGCCTGAAATTGAAGAATACCAAATAATGCTAGAGCCCATGAGGAAGAATACTGCCCCATGTATAGCCTATGCCAATTACAGGATTAAGCAGATTAATAAAAACGCAGATATTATTGTTGCCCCCTCAGATCATTTTATTACAGACGAGGATAAATTTGTCCATATACTCTTGAAGGGATTGAAATTTGTACGAGAAAACGATGCATTATTAACACTGGGTATTCATCCCAGCAGACCAGAAACTGGATATGGATATATTCAGGTAAACAAGCATTCTGTAAGTGATGAATATCCAGATTTGAAGAAGGTTAAAACATTTACTGAAAAACCCGACCTTGATCTTGCTAAGGTCTTTTTAAAGAGTGGTGATTTTTTCTGGAACTCTGGCATATTTTTATGGTCGTTAAATTCGATACAAAATGCTTTTGATAAGCATCTTGTTGAAGTTTCTGCTTTATTTAATGAGCTTGTGACAGGACTTGATCCTACACAAGAGGCAGAAGCAGTTTTATCGGCATATTCTGGTACACGAAATATTTCCATTGATTACGGTATTATGGAGAAAGCAGAGAATGTTTTTGCTCTTTGTTCCGGGTTTGGATGGTCTGATCTGGGTACCTGGAGTTCCATGTATGATCATTCATCCAAAGATATTTATGGGAATGTTGTCACAGCTGAAAATGCCATGCTGTATGATTCAGAGGATTGTATTGTAAACGTTAGTGGTGAAAAACTGGTAGTTTTGCAAGGTCTTGATAACTATATTGTAGTAGAAACAGAAAAGACTCTCTTAATCTGCAAAAGGGAAGAGGAGCAAAAGATAAAGCAGATAGTAAATGATGTAAAAATCAGAAAAGGCGAGGAGTTTATATAAAAAAAGCGCTTAGAGATATCTAAACGCTTTTATTTTATTTTACCATTGGATTAATATTCCCAAAGGTCTTGTTCGAAGTCAAATATGACCTGTTTGATTCTTTCTGACTCAAGAAGTGCATTTTTCCCAAGTTCATATTCATTTACCATGCGATTATCATATACATTCGATTCAGCAAGAATGAATCCATCAAATCTACGTTGAAGAAGTACAGCATCATATGATATCCTGTGTGCATCGTTATAACGGTTAAATGCCTCGAAGTTTGCAAATGCTCTTCTGAATGGGTCATATTTTATCCAGAATAACCTTCTTTTTTCAAGAGAATTTGTTTCATTGTTAAAGGATATTCGAATGGGGCAAATTCCTAATATTCGAACCTGAAGTGAAGATAGCTTACTATCGAAGTACCAAACTTCCTGAATAATATATTGCATTACTTCAGATGAGGTAATTCTATTTTCAGAAATGGCCCATTCTCCATTACCACTGCCATCAAGATCAGGAACCCAAACAGAATCCATACCGGCTCCAAACTTTAAATTAATATCCTCCTGTGTTATCTGGATTGTCATATCATCTCCTGCATCAGCATCATATGCATAAACATTTTCACCTGACTTAAGAGTATTCAGAATTACATCAATAAAGCTATTCCAATCACCCTGTGGTTCGGTTGGATAATATAATGGTTGATTCATTTTTTCTCTAAGATCAACCATGCGCCATACCTTTTTTGCCCACAGAACATCTGCTTCACGCAAAGGTGGATAGGGAGCTGGTGATCGTTGACCAATTTGTTTGGTATAGATCCATTCCTCCTGGTTCTGTGATGCCTGCCCACTCTGAGCATTTAATATTTGTGCAGAGCTGGTGATCAAGATGATCATTACTGCAATTATTCCAATTATCTTTTTCATATCTAGAAACTTTATAATCATGAATTATTGAATTTTAAATACAACTGCACCATCAAGCCTCACAACTTTCCCATCAGGACCTTTTGCCTTTATATCCTGAAAAACTATCTGGTCATTTTTTCTCAATTGGTTGAACAATTGTTTTTGTTGTGGTGTAAAAGTATTACTCTTTGCATCACGGTCGATCATAAATCCTTTGTCATTGATTGAAACTCTAAAGCTGGTAACCGTCCATTTGATATCGAAATCAAAGTTTTCTAATTCGGCTGCAACCCCTCTTTGAGCTTTCAGAACATTCAACTGAATTGGGCCACCTTTTTTTCCTGCAATTTTTGCAACAGGTGGAGGAACGGGTTTAACCCTAAATTTAACAGGTGCAAAAGTTCTTCTCTGCCCATTTACTTCGGCTGAAATAGTAATATTTGCATCAGTACCAACCCTGGTAGGATTTACTATATAGGATCCTCTAAATCGAGGGTGTCTTCCTTTTCGGATCCGACCGTTCGACATACTTACACTAATTTTACTCTGATCAACTCCAGGAACAGAAATATCAACTGGATTATCAACACCAGTATAAAATACATTCATGGCCGTGGGTGATACAACAACATTGGGTGCTACCACAGAATAAGTTTGCTCAAATGGATAAACCTGTTCAGAGCCATCGGGAGCTTTTACCTTGATTAAACCACCCCAGGATTTATCACCCAATGAGGAAGGCTTGATTTTATATACACCCATTCCACTATCATCAATTGTTAGTGTTTGAGAAGCCCCAGTCATCTCATATGTAGTTGTTCCATCGTCTTTTCTAATGCTTCTAAATGGTCCAACTTGTATAGTAGGCCTTGATGTAGAGTCCATGGCAGCAATAAAAACCTTGGCTTCATAATTGTTTCCCTGCATTACAGAATTTGAGCCCATAACTTGAGGAACAAGTTTATTTACGCGTATATCAGCTGCACCAATCTGGCTATAAAAGAAATCAAGCGCATCTGCCTCAGCATTTCTCACATCGTTTTGTAGTTTTGATAATATTGTAACTACAGCAACCAGTGGAAGCGCTTGGAAATTATGCATTTCCCATTGAGAAGTTGTTCCATCAAGCTCTTTTACATCTTCAGTGTCAAGACTGTTTTCAATAGCATGTGTAACATTGGGATGATTCTCACCAATCTGTTCCAATAGAAATGTTCTATAGTCAACAAGTGCTGCTTTTAAATCAAATGCTTTCCCATTATTGTTTGCACCGATCATTACTTCTGAAGGAACATTCAGGTCATCAATCTTCTGGATTTTTTCGGTGTTTACTCTACCATCTTCAATAGCTTCACTATCTTCACCTTCCGCTTTCGTTACAATTTCGACTTTAAGAGCAGCCATATAATCGAACAATTCATTTGCCCGGCTTTGTACAGCTTTTGCTTTTGTTACCCAGGGAGCTGACTTTTTAGGGTTGGCGATGGACTTGGTTGTAAAATCAGCATATACGGAATTGTTTTTTTCCATAAAATTTGCTGTTGTTTTTGTAAGACCTTCATCAACAACTTTAAAAGCTTCAACTGCCTCTTTAGATACATTCAGCGCTAACAATGCAGTTAGTACTAAATACATCATTCCAATCATTTTTTGTCTCGGAGTTTCTTTTCCGCTAGCCATAATATCTATCTAGTTAAAGGATAAGCTAAGTAAATTATAATTGTGAACAACAAATTATTTGTTCATTACATTCATTGCGGCAAGCATATTGCCATAAATTGTGTTCAGGGCAGATAAGTTTTCACTTAGCTTTGTAACTTCATCTTTGTATTTCCTTGTACTTTCTGCAGAACCTTGAAGATCTTCCATCATATTTTGTAAACCCTGATACAAATCTTCTGTATTCTGTAGATGATCGTTTGAACCTTGCAGCTGAAGCTCATACGCAGCATTCAAGGCTGAAAGATTCTTATTAAGTGACTCAAGATGGCTACCGTATGACTTACTTCCATCCTCTATATGAGTGAAAGACTCAGATAGTTTCTGATAGTTTGATCCTGATTCAGTAATCAAATTTGCAGTTTTATCATATGAATCTGATAATCTGTCAACAGAACCTTTTAAGTTTTGTGTAGATTCAACATAATTCTCTGTATGTGAATTAATTGTGTTGGCAGCTCTTTCTACATTATCAACATAGTGATTGGTTGCCAATGCTGCATCAGAAATATCACTCAACTTAGATGTTGTTTCATTTAGGCTACTTAATCCATTGCCTAACTTTCTGAACATATCAGGAGATATTTCGGCATTTTCAAGTAAACTATCAAACTTTTCAAGAGCTGAAGTATTGCTTAAAGAATGTTTGTGATAGCCATCAAGTTCTGATTCATCATCCAGGCCTGCAAGTTCAGGATATACCAGGCTCCAGTCGACCTCATCATGCCTGGGTTCAAAAGCAGAAAAGAAGAAAATAATAGCTTCTGTTATCAGACCAACGGTCAGAAATAAACCCGCCATGTTCCAGTGCTGGATTTTAAACAATGCACCAATAATTACGATTGAGGCACCAAGTCCATAAAGTTTGGACATAAAATTCTTCCAACCGCTACTTTGTACAATTTCAGTAAGATTCATAGGTCAATTTATTTATTGTTCAAAAAGATTAATTTAACTGTTAATTTGTTTTATTTCAGCCCCATATAGGATCTAACATTCCTGAATCCGACATAAGATTTCGAGGAATCTTGATATTCATATGAGCGTGTACTGGTTTGTAGAAAATATGCAACGTCTTTCCATGAGCCTCCACGAATAACTTTCCTTTTCATAATTGCAGGATCGTCAGGAAGTGCATTGTGTTTGTAATCAGGGTTCATGTCATGACTAAATAGATACGATGATTCGTCGTATGAACTGGATGTCCACTCTGAAACATTACCTGACATATCATATAGACCAAATTCGTTAGCTTCATAGGAACCTACCCTGTTTGAAAAGAGAGCACCATCGTCAACATAGCGTCCACGCATAGGTTTGAAGTTTGCAAGGAAACATCCTTGATCATTTCTGGTATATAAACCACCCCATGGGTACATTGAAAAATCAAGTCCACCACGAGCAGCATGCTCCCATTCAGCTTCAGAAGGCAATCTGTACTCCTGTACAAAGGCATTGCCTTGTTCAGCCAGGTAAGAATTCAAAAATTGGGTTCTCCAAACACTAAATGCATTGGCTTGTTTCCAGGTAACACCAACTACAGGATAATCATCAAATGAAGGATGCCAGAAATACATAATAGCTTGTGGCTCATTGTATGAGAAGGTATAATCCCTGATCCAAACAAGTGTGTCTGGGTAACAATTAACCTGGTCACGCATTATAAAAGCACTACGGTCCTGGATAGGTGATTTTTCACCTTTCAGATTATATACATCACCTTCATACGATTGAGTTTCGTAGTTATAGCGGCTGGTTTCTTTTGCAGCTTGCTTGTAATCAATCCAGAAATATGAGTATACTAATTTCCTGGTATCAATTTGCTTTTTGCCAAAATAACGTTCCTCAACTGGATAATACATTTCTTCCAGGATATCCTGAATTTCTTCGTTTTCACGAGGATCGATTTGTGTTTCCCAGTCAATGATAGGAGGATCGTAAGGATCGCCATTTTCATCTACTTTAAAGAAACCATCAATCATAGCATCGCCCAGCTTATACCTGACTATTGAGTCTTTCACATAGTTTACAAACTGACGGTATTCATTATTTGTTATCTCTGTCTCATCCATCCAGAAAGCATCAACCGTAACAGTTTTACTCATTGTATTCATTGTCCAGGCAACATCCTGATCACTTGGTCCCATATTGAAACTTCCGGCAGGAATAAACATCATACCGTAAGGATCTGGTTCGAACCACTTTTTGCGACCCTGGACTCCAACAAGTTCACCATTATAAGAGCTATTACCACAGCCGCTAGCTATAATGATAATAGTTATTCCAATGATTAGTAATTTTTTCATAGCTCTATATTATTTAGACGTGCAAAAAATGCAATTTTACTTCAAATTCTATAAAAACCTAACACTCTTGTATTTCTTTGGGCTTCTGTCAGTTGCAATACTGAAACAGTAGCTTATCATAAACTCATGACTCCCGGTTGTACTCTGAATTATATCAGATGTAGGGAATTCATAGGCATATCCTAATCTCATTCCATTAAACAATTGTAAACCGAGCATGCCAACTATTGCAGTCCCTGTTTTGTAAGAAACGCCTCCCCAGAATTTTTTATTGTACATAACACTTCCATTAAATGTTATAGATGAGGTTGCACCATCCGTTACAAGTTGCATAGATGGAATAATTTCAAACAATGGATTTGGCAATTGGAAGTCATATCCAGCAGTTAAATAATACTGTCTTTTTAAAAAGGGTGTCCCTTTAGAATATTTAAATTTAGGTTCATTCAAATGTGTAGTTGAAAGCCCTACAAATAAGTTATCGGTATTATAATATAAACCAAATCCCATATCAAAAGCAAAAACGCTCTCACTATTCTCCGGGATGAGTGGATCACCTGATGGTTGCTGGTGATAATCACTTGTTGGAATATACCAATCCGGATCAAGTGTTTGATTATAAAAACCAAGGTTAACACCTATTCCCAATTTCCCTTCACCCAGGTCCAATCTGTATGCATAGGAGGCTGAAATGTTCAGGTTTTTGTAAAAGCCAGCTTTATCGCTTAATAGATACAGACCCACTCCGCTGCTTATACCAAATGGTTTAATAGGTGCATTGGCATGGAATGATGTAGAAGCCGGAGCTCCTGAAAATCCCACCCATTGCTGACGATTCAATGCAGTAGCACAGATCATATCACTGCTTCCTGCGTATCCTGGGTTTATTGCCATTTGGTTAAACATATACTGACTAAATTGAGGATCTTGTTGAGCGATCCCGTTTATTGAAATAGATATAATAATTAATATTAATAGCTTTTTTTTCATAACGCTTATTTTACATCAAATCCAATAATAGTCTATGTTCGAACGTAAAATAAGCAAAAATATTGTTACCTCACAAGTTTTTCATTTTCCGGAATCTTCTTAAAACCCGGTAATTTGTTTATACAGAAAGATGTTTAAAAGGTTACTTAAATCGGAGGAAAAGTGATTGAATGATTAGTTGATTTTCTGATAAGCCTTCCACCATTTGTTTGGAATATCTTGATTACCAGCCAATAGGTAATCGTCATAAGAGCAGGAGATGATATGATTATTTTTCTTTAGTGATGGGATTTCAAGCCACCACCGATTGGTTTTTTCACTTTTATAGAATACCATGTCATGTCCAATGGAGTCATGACTTACAATATATTTTACAAAGTTTTCAGAATTATCAGGTTTTTCCGCCTTTCTTTGTGAAAATCCATCAATAAAATACCATATGCACTGGGCAGCCAGATGTGAGGTCTGGTTGTTAATGTCAAATTCAGGGTTTACTTCATTAATCATGAACATTGATAACTGATCGCTTAAGCCACTGTAACGAGCTAGTTGACATATCTCCTCGCCATAGAATCCATTTGGAGAAGGTTGATAATTTCCAGGAGCATCGGCATGTTTTACTGAGTTGAAATCAATGCTCAGGAAATCAGCGTCTCTTATTACTGGCTCCATTTCCTTAATACTTGATTTGACATCACCCAGCCTGTAACTGTCATAGAAAAGGTTTTTTATGAGTTCCAGGTCATTCAGGTCAGTAAAATAGATTTGATGTCCAATGTTTGTATAATTAAACAAAAATTTGACTTTCTCGTTGAAAATTTTTTTCAGATAGTTTTGAGAATTAAAATCATTCAACTTAGACTTAAGATCAATTCTTGAGTCAATGGTCACCAGGTTTATAATTTTTTGAATTTTTTCATAAGCAAGCATACCACTGTAAACAATATCCTGACTGCCTCCTATTATAATAGGTATAACATTATGGGATAATAATACAATGAGCGCATCACGTAAACCATAATATGTGTCCTGAGGAGATTTTGTCTGTTTCAGGTTACCGAGATCAATGATTTTTAACCTCTTATTAAATTTATGCAGTTTATAAAGCTGCTGCCTAATTTCATTAGGGGCAGCAGCACATCCAGTATTTTGTGAATTTCTGTCTTCCTGAACACCAAGTATTGCCAGATCATATTCCTCAATATCTTTAATAGGACCGTCAGGTGTATGAACATATATATTATGTCCAAACTCCATATTGGACCTCAAATAATGATTTGAAGGTTTTTCGATACTAACAGGGTCAAAATATTCAGTTAGGTTCATTATATATAATGTAGAAAATTTAAATTATTTTTTACTTCTTGGCTTTTTGCTTTTTTTACTACTGGCTATGATCTCCATACAGTCTTCAATACTCAATGATTTTGGATCTTTACTTTTTGGAATTCGATAATTTTTCTTTTCAAATGAAATGTAGGGGCCCCAATGCCCGTTGAGAATTTTTAGCTCCTCATTTTCATCAAAAGTTTTCAGGGTTTTATTTTTATCAGCTTCTCTTTTTATTTCGATAATCTCAACGGCACGATCTGTTTCAACTGTATGGGGGTCATCTTCTTTTGGCAGTGAGTAAAATTTACCATCGTGGCGCACATAAGGTCCGAATTTACCAATTGAAACAACCAATTCTTTGTCTTCAAGAGAACCTATTGTCCGAGGGAGTTTAAAAAGCTGTAAAGCGTCTTCAAGAGTGATTGTTTCTATCCGTTGATTTTTCTGTAATCCGGCGAATTTTGGCTTATAATCGTCTCTTGGTTGGCCAAGTTGAGCTAGAGGTCCGAATCTTCCGACTTTTACAAATACTTCTTCACCCGAATCCGGATCTACCCCAAGAAGTCTTTCACCTCTTGATTTCCCTACGATTTCAAGTGACTTATCGACCTTCTGATGAAACTGTTTGTAGAATTTATCAATCATATTTGTCCACAAAAGTGAGCCGCTGGCAATTTCATCAAACTCTTTTTCAACAGATGCAGTAAAGTTGTAATCCATGATCTCTTCAAAATGATCCATCAGGAAATCATTTACAATCATACCAATATCTGTAGGAAAAAGCTTGGCTTTTTCATAGCCATATTTTTCAATTTTTTTCATCTCAAGCAACTTTCCCTTAGATGCTTCCAGAATGGTTATTTCTCTTTCCTGGCCAGGACGACTTTCTTTTACAACATATCCTCTTTGCTGAATTGTAGAGATGGTTGGTGCATATGTTGAAGGTCGGCCAATGCCCAAATCTTCCATTTTCTTTACCAAGCTTGGTTCAGAATAGCGAAATGGTGGTTGAGTAAATTTCTGTGTTGCCGTAATAGATAAGCAATTCAATTTCTGACCCTGACTGAGAGGAGGCAAAATAGCAATTACTTTCTCTTCGTTATCTTCTTCTTTGGTTTCTGAATATACTTTCAGGAAACCTTCAAATTTAAAAACCTCACCCATTGCAGTAAAATAATCTTTACTTCCTGACATTGAAATAGTAGCAGTGGTTTTTTCAATTTCAGCGTTACTCATTTGTGAAGCAATGGTACGCTTTCGAATTAAATCATAAAGCCTCTTTTCCTGGCTTCCTCCATCGATTTCTTTATTATCAAGGTACGTCGGACGAATGGCTTCATGAGCCTCTTGAGCTCCTTTGGATTTTGTTTTGTATTTTCTAAACTGATGGAATTTTTCACCATATTCTTCCAAAATTACCTTTTTGGCCATATTTAATGCCAACGATGATAAATTTACAGAATCAGTTCTCATATAGGTAATTTTCCCTGATTCGTATAATTTTTGGGCAACAGACATAGTTTGGGCTACTGAAAATCCGAGTTTTCTTCCAGCCTCCTGCTGCAAAGTAGAGGTAGTGAAAGGCGGGGCCGGAGACCTGCGAGATGGTTTTATATCAAGTTTCGAAATTTCAAATTCAACTTCTTCATAATTTGATAAAAATGCATAGGCATCTTCTTTGCTTGGTATCCTTCTGGCCAGATCAGCTTGTACTTTTACTTCTTCACCATTTTTATCAGTAAACCAGAAAACTCCAGTAACTTTATAGGTTGAGGTAGCTTCGAAAGCATGAATTTCTCTTTCTCTTTCTACTAATATTCGTACAGCCACTGATTGTACCCTGCCTGCTGAAAGTGCTGGTTGCACTTTTTTCCAAAGTACAGGTGATAACTCAAACCCAACAAGTCGATCAAGGACTCTTCTAGCCTGCTGTGCCTGTACAACATCGTTATTAATTGTTCTTGGGTTTTTTACTGCATTTTGAATGGCATCTTTTGTGATTTCATGAAATACAATTCGACGAGTATTGTCATCGGTTAATCCTAGAACCTCAGACAAATGCCAGGCAATAGCTTCTCCCTCGCGGTCTTCATCAGATGCTAGCCAAACATATCTGGCCTGCTTTTTAAGCTTTTTAAGCTCAGAAACAACTTTTTTCTTTTCAGTGGGTACAATATATTCAGGCTTATAATTGTTCTCTATATCGATACCAAAATTCTTTTTTGCAAGATCTCTTATATGACCAAAACTGGATTTAACAAGGAAATCTTTTCCAAGAAATTTCTCAATAGTTTTTGCTTTTGCAGGTGATTCAACAATTACCAGGTTCTCTGCCATCTATTTTTTTATTTAATACTCGTTAAAAAATCACCACAAAGAAAAGGAAATAGCTAAGTAAGATCAAAATTTATTTTCAATTATTATTAATTTTACACCAAATAGAAGAATTATAACGAATCGATCTTGAGGACATTTATTCAATAAATTCACACTTTTTAAGCAATTTTTTTTATTTGATAATAAAGTGTTTTAAAGTTATGGGATATCTTTTTTGTCTGTTCATCGTTATATAAATAATAAATTTGATTTTCATGAAAGAAGGTACATCAAAATACAGAAACGGAATTCGCTGGTTTTGGATTTTATTTTCCATTCCGATAATTGTAGTGGCACTTCTTTTTGTTTTAATCTCAAAGGAAAAACTTGGGCCAATGCCTGGTTTTGAGGAGCTGGAAAACCCTGAGAATAATCTAGCTGCCGAAGTATATTCAGCAGATAGCGTTTTACTGGGCAAGTTTTATATTCAAAACCGAGTTTGGGCAGACTATGAGGAAATCTCACCCCATGTTATTGCTGCTTTAATTGCTACTGAAGATATTAGATTTCGAAAGCATTCCGGGATTGATATACGAGGCCTGGCAAGAGTTCTTGTGAAAACAGTAATCATGGGCCAGGATCAATCGGGTGGAGGTAGTACCATCACACAACAGCTGGCAAAGAACTTATTTCCAAGGGACACTACCCAATATAAATCATTTGTAGCCAGAAAAACTCATCTTGCCATTTCTAAATTTAAAGAATGGCAAACTGCTGCAAAACTGGAAAAGAGCTATACGAAGGAAGAGATTATTGCCATGTATTTAAATGTAATAGACTTCCTCTATCAGGCAGTAGGAATAAAATCTGCTGCCCAGGTATATTTCAATGTCGGTGTTGATTCTTTAAGTATTGATCAGTCTGCCATGCTGGTGGGAATGGTTAAAAATCCTTCTCTTTATAATCCGATTCGTGATTACAATAGAATGTTCAGTAGGAGAAACACGGTATTGTCACAGATGGTTAAATATGATTTCCTCGACCAAAGCCTGGCAGATTCCTTAAAGCAACTCCCAATTGAACTTGATTTCAGTGTTGAGGATCATAATTTGGGTGTGGCTACATATTTCAGGGAGTATTTACGTACCGCAATGATAAAGGATGAACCAAAAAGAAAATTCTTTTTTTCCGATGAGCAATATGAAGATGCTCTTTATGAATGGAATAATAATCCTTTATATGGATGGTGTAAGAAAAGTACCAAACCTGATGGATCAAATTACAACTTGTACAGGGATGGTATTAAAATATATACAACCATAAATTCAAAGATGCAGGAGTTTGCTGAGCAATCTGTTTCAGAGCACCTGGGATTGGATTTACAGGATGTATTCTTTTCTCATGCTAGGAATTTTAGAAACCCACCCTATTCGGACGATCTGGGTAAATCGGACATTCAGAATCTTCTTGATATATCCATGAGACGGACAGAGCGTTACAGAAAGTTGAGAAACATTGGTGCTTCCAGAGATTCAATCTTTTCTGCATTTAACACACCTGTAGAAATGAAAGTATTCTCATGGAAAGGGGATATCGATACTGTTTTGACACCAATGGATTCCATTATTTATTACAAATATTTTGCGCGATCAGGCCTTTTGAGTTTTAATCCACATTCTGGTTATGTAAAAGCTTATGTGGGGGGACCAGATTTCAGATATTTTAAGTTTGATGCTGTTAAAGCCCAGAAAAGACAGGCTGGAAGTACGATAAAGCCTTTTCTATATACGCTGGCAATGCAGGATGGTTACTCCCCTTGCTATGAGGTGCCAAATGTTCCACAAACGTTTAAAGTTAATGACTCAACCTGGACACCAGCAAGTTCTGGGAAAAAGGAATACTGGGGCAGAATGGTAACACTAAAATGGGGACTTGCAAACTCAGAAAATTATGTATCAGCCTGGTTAATGAAGCAATTTAATCCTCAATCGGTTATTAATGTAATGCGTAAGATGGGAATCAGAAGTCATATTGATGCGGTGCCTTCTATATTCCTTGGAACTTCTATTTTTTCCTTATATGAAATGACCGGAGCTTTTGGAACATACGCCAACCAGGGAGTATATACACAACCCATATTTGTCACACATATTAATGATAAGAATGGAGATCCAATTTCTGTTTTTCATCCGCAATCTGAGGAGGCTTTGAGTAAGGAAAATGCATACTTGATGGTAAATCTTTTGCAAGGTGTTGTTCAGGCTGGAACTGGCTCTCGTGTAAGATTTAAATATGAATTGTATAACGAGATTGGGGGCAAAACCGGAACTACTCAGAATCAATCTGATGGATGGTTTATGGGAGTAACACCAAACCTTGTAACTGGAGTTTGGACTGGATGGGAAGATAGGAGCATTCACTTTCAAAACCTGGCTCTTGGTTCAGGATCAAATATGGCATTACCTGTTTTCGGCTTATATATGCAGAAAATCTACAATGACGAATCTTTTTCCTATATGAAAGGAGATATTTTTGAACCACCGCTGGGCTTCAGCCTGGAACTGGATTGTAATAAGCAAACAAATGGCCAGGGGAATAATTACCAAATTGAAGAGGAAGATATCTATTAATCTTTAAAATAGATTTCACCATAAACTGGCATATGATCTGACGGACAAATGCCAGCCCATGAATCTGTAAGGACTCCATGCCGTTTCACATTGACCTGGTTTTTTGTAAAAATATAATCAATCTTTTTCCCGGTTTTGCAAGCTTCATCAAACCCTCCTCCATAGGTGGAAACTGGGCCATAATGTGCTTGCTCTGAAAGATATTGGGCATCATATAATACGGTTGAACCCGGAGTTTCAGTTAGCACTTCATAGGGGATATCACCGGATTCAAAATTAAAATCACCAGTAACCACTACGGGACTTTCTAAGGCAATATTTTGGATCTCAGTGAGCAACAATCTAGCACTTTCTTTTCTTGCAGTTTTGCCACGATGATCGAAATGAGTATTGAAAAAGAAAAAAATCTCTCCCGTTTTATTATCTTCAAATTTCCCCCAGGTAACAATTCGATTTATGGCAGCATCCCATCCTTTACTTGGAATGCTAGGAGTTTCGGAAAGCCAGATGGTTCCATCATCCAACAGGTTAAAGCGCTCTTTGAGATACATAATGGGAGCAAACTCTCCTTCTTCCTTGCCATCAGTTCTTCCAACACCAAAGCAGGCGAATTCAGGAAGCAGATTCAACAGGTCATCCCTTTGATCAATTAAGACTTCCTGCAAACCAACAATTTCGATTTTATGAAACTGGATGAGTTCAGCAACTTTATCTTTTCTGTGGGGCCAGGCATTTGTACCATCTTTAGGATTATTATATCGAATGTTGAATGAAAGTACAGCAATAGATGAGTTTTGAGATTTTGTGGGTACTATTAAATTAGCCTCCTGAAATGAAAAAAGAAAAATTGGAATTGCAAAAAGTAGTAACTTGCTAAATACTGAATTAAGGGTTTTCATGATCTAAACGAATTGGGTTTAATGAAATAATTGTTTTACAAGGTTCTCCATTTTCTCAATGGCAACAATTTCAATTTTATATTTTTTCCTGCTTAATCCTTTTTGATTGAATTTAGAAATGTAAATCTTTTCAAATCCCAGCTTCTCAGCCTCCGTAATTCTTTGTTCAATTCGGCTAACTGGCCTGATCTCGCCGGAAAGACCAACTTCAGCAGAAAAACATTTCTTCTTATTTACAGCAAAATCAAGACTTGATGATAAAATAGCGCTTACAACAGCCAGGTCAATGGCAGGATCAGATACCTTTATTCCTCCGGCAATATTCAGAAAAACATCTTTGGATGCTAATTTAAAACCCGCCCTTTTCTCAAGAACTGCAAGAAGCATGTTCAGTCTGCGTAAATCGAAGCCAGTAGATGATCGCTGGGGTGTGCCATATACCGCTGAACTCACCAGGGCTTGTGACTCAATTAAGAATGGGCGTGTTCCATCGAGGGTTGCTGAAATGGCAACTCCACTCAAATCTTCATCAAAATGAGAAATTAAAAGTTCCGAAGGATTGGAAACCTCCCGAAGTCCTTTGTCACTCATTTCAAAAATCCCCAGCTCAGATGTAGAACCAAAACGATTTTTGTTGGCTCGTAATATTCTGTATAGGTGGTTTCTGTCACCCTCGAAGTAAAGTACAGTATCAACAATATGTTCCAGAACTTTTGGACCTGCTAAATTTCCATCTTTAGTGATATGCCCAATTAGGATGACGGGAATTCCCGTTTCTTTTGCAAATCTAAGAAGGCGACTAGCACTTTCTCTAACCTGTGAAACACTTCCTGGCGAGGACTCAATTCTGTCTGAAAATACTGTTTGGATTGAATCAATAATTACAATGCCTGGATTAATTTTTTCCAATTGATTCAATATATTTTCGAGCTTGGTTTCACAAAGGATATAACAGGTATCATTTTCTCCTCCAATTCTGTCAGCTCTTAGTCTTATTTGCTGTTCACTTTCTTCGCCAGAAACATATAGGGTACGGAATTTATTCGACTTAAGGGCTACTTGCAAAGCCATAGTTGATTTTCCAATACCAGGTTCCCCGCCAAGCAATGTTAATGAGCCTGGAACAAGTCCTCCACCTAGTAATCTGTTAAATTCAATATTATTGGTTAGAATCCGGTTATTCCCACTCATTTCAATCTCTGATAGCTTTTTCGGTTTAGATTGTATTGCAGGAGAAGAAGGAGAATATGGATCAGTCTTTTGGATAATTTCTTCTACATAGGTGTTCCATTCATTACAGGCTGGGCAATGCCCTATCCATCTGGGAGAATCAGCACCACAGTTTTGACATAGAAATACTGTTTTGGTTTTGGCCATTTAACAAATTCAAAGATTAGTAATGATAAAGCAAAATTGCAGATAATTATGAGGAAGGAAATAGTAATTTAAAAGACAATTAATTAAGGCTTTTAATTTTCTTAATGATTCCCTCTGTTGAATACCCTTTGAGCAAATCGAAAGTTGTTATTTTTCCACCAATAGAGGTGACATAATCTATACCGGTTAAATCGTTGGTAACACATTCAGCCCCTTTTACCAGAACATCAGGATTGATTTCTTTAATGACATTCAGAGGATTTATATCATCAAAGAGAACAACATGGTCTACAAACTTAATGGCAGCAAGAACAATTGATCGAGTCCCATGATCCTGTATAGGACGTCCCTGACCTTTTAATTTTGTAGAAGAGATATCTGAATGTAAGCCAACTATTAAAATATCACCCAGGTCGGAAGCTTTCGATAGAAATTCAATATGTCCCCTGTGCATTAAATCGAAGCAACCATGGGTAAAAACAATCTTTTTTTCTTTAAACCGGTAAACTGAAAGTGCATTTGAAAGTCCCGTTATATCAGTAACTTTATCCTGGATAAAATAATACTGGTTCATTATTATGCTTGTTTTGTTTATTCTGCAATATAAGATTTTTTATTCTGCATTAAAACAAAATAAAGGGAAATTACACCTAAAATTACTACCATAAGCATTTGTGATTCATGTGATATGGTGGCATATACAAGCCCTTTCTCACGAGGAATACCGTATAAGGTCAAACCCATTGAAACAAGCCAATGAAATGCACCAATTCCTCCCTGCACAGGAGCTACCATACCCAGCGATCCAATAACCAACAAGAAAAGGCCATCAATGGGACCTAATCCTGAAGTTTCAGGAAGGGAAAAAACCATGGTCCAGGTCATCAAAAAATACATTGACCAAATAAATAAAGTGTGGAAAATAAAAGCGGGAAACTTTTTCATTTTAAACACAGACTTTAAACCGGTAATAACCCCCAGAACTAACTTCTTAACTTTTTTGAATATGGTTAAATGGGCAAATTTATCTCTATAAAACCAGAGAATGACAATAAGTGAGATGATGGAAAGCAACAAAAACCATATCCAATTTGAAGATGGAAATAATCCTGATAGTTTTTGACTGATTGGTATAAAAATGTGTTGTTTCATAAAATCGCCGAAGAAATCCATTTTAGCGAAAAAAATGGCAATAGTTATGAATATTAGCATTAACAGATCAATGGAACGCTCTACAATTACTGTACCTATAAGCGAATCAAAAGGGATTTTATCAGTTTTGTGAAGAGAGCCACACCTGGTAATCTCCCCTAGTCGCGGCGCAGCCAGGTTAGCAAAATAACCGATCATAACTGCGTAAAATGTATTGGTTGTTTTAGGATTGTATCCCAAAGGTTCAATTAGAAGCTTCCAGCGCATAGCTCGGCTAATATGACTAAGTACTCCAAAAGAAAGAGCAAGAGCTACCCACCAGTAATTTGCTTGCTTCAGGTCAACCCACAATTCTTTAAGGTTGATACCTTTGAAGGCCAGAAACAACATGGCAATTCCAATTAAGAGAAATAGCAGGTATTTTACAACATTAAAGATTTTTTTTCTCAAGACGAGATAATTAGAGAATTTTGTTGGATAAGGTATCTGGAAATAAAAGAGTTGGTTTAAAAGATTTAGCCTCTTCAAGGTCCATCATAGCATAGGTGATAAGAATGATTACATCTCCTACTGCAGCTTTACGAGCAGCAGCTCCATTCAAACAGATGTCACCAGAACCTCTTTCTCCTTTTATTACATATGTTTCCAACCTTTCACCATTGTTTATGTTCACTACCTGAACTTTTTCATTTTCAATAATTCTGGCAGCATCCATTAAATTTTCATCAATAGTTATACTTCCAACATATTGCAGATTGGCCTCAGTAACGGTAACCTTATGGATTTTTGACTTAACTACTTCTATAAACATAGCGATGCAAAGTTACGGATAATGAATTGAAGTGCAAAAACATCATTATTTTTCCACCTAAAATTAAGTAACAACAATTGTACCGGATATATGAATTTGAGTATTATTCTTCTGCTTAAATTCTAATATTATCTATTAATCTGATATTACCAACCCTTACAGCAACACAACCAAAAATTTGTATTGCAGGGTCCCAATCTGAAATTGGCAACAAGCTTTTACCATCTACAATCTCAAAGTATTCTACTGAAAGTAAGGCGCTTTCATTCAAAAAGTCAATAGTTATCTGTTTGAGTTCTTTAACAGATATCTCTTTTGAAAGGGATGGTACATTGGACAAGGCCTGGTAAATTCTTGCAGATTCTTTCCTTTCAGCTGGACTTAGCAGTTGGTTTCTTGAACTCATTGCCAATCCATCAGATTCCCTGACAATAGGGCAGCCAATTATTTCAACTGGAGACTGTATGATCTCAATCAGTTTTCGTATAATAGCAAGTTGCTGAAGGTCTTTTTCACCAAAATATGCTTTAGCAGGATTAATTGTATCAAAAAGCTTACTTACAATCTGTGCAACACCATTAAAGTGGCCTGAACGATGCATCCCCTCCATGACTTTTTCCAGGTTTCCAAAGTCAAAAATTCGATTGTCAGGTTTGGGGTACATTTCATTTACACTGGGGATAAATACAATATCATCTGGCCTTAGCAGATGATCTAAAGCTGCCAGATCTTTTGTGTTGTTCCTTGGATAGTTGTTTAAATCGTTTTTATCATTGAATTGAGTTGGATTCACAAAAATACTTACAACGATATTTTGGTTTTCTAGAATAGCAGCCTCAACTAATGAAAAATGGCCAATATGAAGGGCTCCCATAGTAGGAACAAATCCTAATTTTTCCCCTCCTTTGTTTATATTGGCGAGTTCTGATTTAGTATAAACAACTTTCATAAATAGTAGCAAGGTTTACACAAATATATATTTTAATATTTGTAAATTGTCCAACAATATAATTTTAAATGGGTCCCAATTATTAAAAGGTCTCGAAATATGTGAAAAAAGCTCAAAAAATTGATTTTTTTTACTAATTTCGCACATCGTTTTGAACCTTAAGGCCTTTGATAGATGGAAAAGTACAAAATTTTATATGTTTCTCAAGAAATCACGCCTTATCTCCCAGAAAATGAGATGTCTGAAGTTGGAAGATATCTTCCTCAATTGATGCAGGAAGAAGGATGTAAGATCCGAACATTTATGCCCAGGTATGGGGTTGTAAATGAAAGACGTAACCAACTGCATGAAGTAATCAGGTTATCAGGGATGAACTTAATAATTGACGATACTGATCACCCTCTCATTATAAAAGTTGCATCTATTCAAGCAGCTCGTATGCAGGTGTATTTTATTGATAATGAAGAGTATTTTCATCGTAGATCTGTATTAACCAATAAGAAGGAGAAAGATTTTAAAGATAACGATGAACGTGCCATTTTCTTTGCCCGTGGCGTACTTGAAACGGTAAAAAAATTAAGATGGTCTCCTGACATTATCCATTGTATTGGATGGTTTAGTGGCCTTGTTCCGGTTTACCTCAAGAATAACTATTTTGATGATCCGCTATTTATGAACTCCAAAGTTATATATTCGGTCTATAATGATACTTTTTCGAAGCCTTTAAATAAGGATTTACCTAAGAAATTAATGCTCGAGGGCATTAAAAAAGAAGATTTATCGTTACTTAATTCAACAGACTTTGTAGATCTTAATAAGCTTGCAATTCATCATTCTGATGGGGTAATTAATGGAAGTCAGGAAATGATGCCTGAGATTCAGGGATATATAAATGAGTTAAATATTCCAAATTTAGAATATCAGGGGAATGAAAATTATGCACAGGCTTATTCGGATTTTTATGACCGGATTTTAAATGGAGCTTCAAATGATTCAGACCAATAAGCCCTATTTCAGGGCCTTTTTTTTACTTATCTTACCATTGTTTTTTCTTTTTTTTACTGCTTGTGAGGAGGAACCAAGTGGTATTGGGATTGATCTTAAATTACCTGAACAGAGACTGAATGTCTTTTTTTCTGATACGAGCAGGTTTCAGGCCCTAACTTTTACTCAAGATTCAGTTCGTAGTGATGAGCCAGCTGTTTCACTTTTGGGTTCAATGGATGATCCGGTATTTGGTAATTCAAAAGCGAATATTCTTACACAAATTGTACTTTCAGAAAGGCTATACCCTGGTGAAAATGCACATGTAGATTCCCTTCTTTTTATTATTAAGCCAGGTGGTTTTTATGGAGATGAAAACTCTGAGTTTAATTTAAGTGTGTTCCAATCCAAAACTAGAGTTTATAAAGACTCTGCTTATTATTCCAACTTGAATGTTACCGATTCACTTGACATTAATTCTGTAGGTAGCACTACATATCTTCCAGGTGATTCCTTAATTAAGATTTATCTTAATCCAACATTTGGCGATTGGTTGATATCTGATACTTCTGCACTGGTTAGTCAATCTGCTTTTCAAGACCACTTTAATGGTTTTTATGTATCAGCAGAAGATTATTTAGGAGGAACTGGTGCTGTCACCTATATAGATTTATTATCTGCTGAGACACAGATTATTATGTATTATGGGAATTCCGAGGAGGACTCCTTGGTGTATCCATTTGATATTAATACTACCTCGGCCAGGATAAACCTTTTTGATCATAATCCAAGTACTGCAGATGAGGCTCAGAAAATACATCATTTAGATGACAATATTGAGGATACCATCTCATATGTTCAAGGCATGGCAGGAGTATATACCAAATTGGTACTTCCCTTTTTTGAAACCTGGAGAGATTCTATTCCAATGGCTGTAAATCAGGCTCAAATCATCATTAGCCTTTATGATACATCTTCAACTCAAGATTATCTTCCTGCAAATGAATATGATCTTTTTGTAAAAAATGAAGATGGACAATTGAACGTAATTTTTGATAATTACCTGGGGGCCAATTATTTTGGAGGAACACTTGAGGATGGAGAAATTAGTTTTAATATTGCCACACATCTACAAGATTACCTGGATGGTAAAACAGATGAGAATGAATTTTACTTATTTGTAAAATCTCAGGCTTATATTCCAAATCGAAGTATTTTAACTAGCTCATTAAATTCTAAAAATCTTAAATTTAGACTTACCTATACCCGATATTCTGATTAAATTCAGTTAGAATATATTTTTTCTTACTATGAATGTATCTATGTTATAATTTAGATTCAAGGAGTAGTTCTTAATTTAACTATCAGATTCTTTAATATTCGTAACAAACTGATTACTTAGTTCGTATATAAATTAATATATAGTTAGTTGTTAAATGTTAATAAAGAATATAGATGTGTGGAATTGTTGGTTATATAGGTAATAGTCAAGCTTATCCGATATTGATAAATGGGCTAAAAAGATTAGAGTATCGAGGGTATGACTCTGCAGGGATATCAATCCTGAATTCAACAACAAAAACTTTTAAATGCAAGGGAAAAGTAAATGATCTTGAAGCGCATATAAATGGTGAAAGCGTTACAGGTTCCATTGGTATTGGTCATACACGCTGGGCTACACATGGCGAACCAAATGACATAAATGCACACCCACATACGTCTCAAAAAGGGCATTTTATTTTAATACATAACGGTATTATTGAAAATTACTCTGGGTTAAGAAGTGAACTCCAAAAGAAGGGCTATAAGTTTAAAAGTCAAACAGATACGGAAGTGTTAGTTAATCTAATTGAACATATTTATCTTACTGCGAAAGTCTCCTCTGAGGTGGCTGTGCAATTAGCATTACATAAGGTTATTGGAGCCTATGGCCTGGTAATTATATGTGTAGATGAACCAGATCAATTAATTGCAGCCAGAAAAGGAAGTCCTCTGGTTGTCGGAGTGGGAGAAGGTGAGTACTTTTTGGCTTCTGATGCAACACCCATAATTGAACACACGAAAAAGGTAATATACCTGAATGATGATGATATAGTGGTTTTAACAAGGGATTCATTAAAACTTAATAATTTAACTGAAAATGATCTAAGTCCTGTTATCCAGACGTTGGATCTGGATATTGGAGAGATTGACAAAGGCGATTTTGATCATTTTATGTTGAAAGAAATTTTTGAGCAACCGAAATCTATTAAAGATACTTTTAGAGGGAGAATATCGAAGGAGCAACTCAAAATATCGCTTGGTGGACTATTCGAATTTATGCCACGTTTAATAGATGCTAAAAGGATTTTGATTATAGGATGTGGTACCTCCTGGCATGCTGGTCTTGTTGGAGAATATTTGATTGAGGAATTTGCCAGGATTCCTGTTGAAGTAGAATATAGTTCAGAATTTCGTTATCGGAATCCAGTAATTTATGGTGATGATATTGTTATTGTTATAAGTCAAAGTGGAGAAACGGCTGATACTCTGGCGGCTATTCATAAAGCCCATGATGCAGGGGCACTTGTTTTGGGTGTTTGTAATGTAGTTGGATCCAGTATTCCAAGAGAGAGTCATGGAGGGGTATATACTCATGCTGGCCCTGAGATTGGTGTCGCATCAACAAAAGCTTTTACAGCACAGGTTACTGTTCTTACAATGCTGGCTATGTTGTTAGGCAAAAAACGAAAGTATCTTAAAGAAGATTTTTATCGTAATTTTATTACTGAATTGCAGAAAATTCCCGAAAGAATAGAAGAGATTCTTGAGAATAACAATCAATTTAAGTCTATTGCAAAAGAATATAAGGATGTAAATAATTTCCTATATTTGGGTAGGGGCTATTCATTTCCAGTAGCACTTGAAGGGGCCTTGAAACTAAAAGAAATTTCATATATACATGCCGAAGGATACCCGGCTGCAGAAATGAAACATGGTCCAATTGCCTTAATTGATGAAAAGATGCCTGTTGTGGTTATCGCCCCTAAGGATGATTCTTATGAGAAGATAATAAGTAATATCCAGGAAATTAAAGCAAGGGGAGGAAAGGTAATTGCTATTGTAAGCAAAGGTGACAAAACAATTAGTGAAATGGCTGACCATGTTATTGAAATCCCTTCCACCAATCTGGCCCTTATGCCTTTACTTACAGTTATACCCTTGCAACTCCTAGCTTATCATATCGCCGTAATGCGAGGCTGTAATGTTGATCAACCAAGGAATCTAGCAAAATCAGTCACCGTAGAATAAGAGAAAAAATAAATTCAATGAGCAAATACAGAAACTTAAGTCAGGAAGAAATTACTCAACTTGAAAAGCAAAATTGCTATGCTGAAAATTGGTCCAATGTTGAGGTTGTAGACGGCTTTAATCCAGGGAGAATTCGATCCGTAAATTTTTCAGGGAATATCAAATTGGGAAAATTCGAAAATGAATTCGTCTTCCCTAATATTAAGAAACCTTCTGGGGTATTTTATGCAAACCTGCATAATTGTGTGGTAGGTAACAATACATATATTGCTCATATTCGGAATAACCTGGCTAATTATCAGATAGGTGAAAATGTGTTCATTGAAAATGTTGATGTAATTGAGGTCGAAGGGAAAACCTCCTTTGGAAATGGGATCGAGATTAACGTATTAGATGAAACTGGAGGGAGAAAGGTGCCTATTTACAATGAAATGTCATCTCATCTGGCCTATATACTAGCCATGTATCGGCACCGTCCTAAAATGGTTGATGCCGTTAATAAAATGATTACTGACTATTCTGAGAAAATAAGTTCAACTGAAGGTATTATTCAGGATAATGCAAGAATTTTAAATTCACGTATTATCAGGAATGTTCATATTGGAGATAGTTGTGTTATTGAAGGTGCGGAACAACTAATTAATGGTAGTTTAAATAGCTCTTCAGCTGATCCAATTTATATAGGATCAGGTGTAATTATGAGAGATTTCATTTTGTCCTCTGGGTCTCATATTTCTGACTCTGCAATTGTTGAACATTGCTTTATTGGTCAATCTTGCCAGCTTGGTAAAGATTATTCTGCTGAGCATTCATTGTTTTTTTCGAATTGTGTTGGGTTTCATGGGGAAGCCTGTTCTATTTTTGCCGGTCCATATACAGTAACACATCATAAGTCAACCCTGCTGATTGCAGGAATGTTTTCCTTTTTAAATGCAGGAAGTGGGTCCAATCAGAGCAATCATATGTATAAGTTGGGCCCTATTCATCAGGGAATTATTGAGCGAGGATCAAAGACAACCAGCGATTCATACCTTTTATGGCCTGCAAAAGTAGGTCCTTTTTCCCTTGTCATGGGAAGGCATTATAAGAATTCTGATACTTCAGAATTGCCTTTTTCATATTTGATCGAAAAAAATGATGAAAGTATTCTTGCACCTGGCGTTAATTTGCGAAGTGTTGGAACCATCAGAGATGCACAAAAATGGCCTAAGAGAGACAAGAGAAAAGATCCAAAGAAATTAGATCATATAAACTTTAAACTATTGAGCCCGTTTACAATTCAGAAAATGATCGGGGGGAGAAATCTCTTGTTAAAGCTTCAGAAATATTCTGGGGAGAAATCAGAATTCTATACCTATGAAAATGTAAAGATTCAACGTTCTTCTTTAGAGCGCGGAATCATCATGTATAACTTGGGAATATATAAGTTTTTGGGTAATACTTTAATGAAAAGATTGGAAGGGATTGATTTTAAGGCTGACGGAGAAATCCGAGACCGTTTGAAACCAGATACGGATATCGGAACCGGGAAGTGGATAGATCTTGCTGGACTTTTTACACCCATGTCAGTTGTTGACGACCTTATGCAAAGAATTGAAGAAGAGGAGGTTAATTCCCTGGATGAAATCAAGCAAGCTTTTGAAAAAATGCATAAAAATTATGCAATGTATGAATGGACCTGGGCAATAGATATGTTGCTTAAAGAAGCAGGTAAAAATATTACTAGTATTTGGGCAAAAGATGTAATCTTTCTGACAGAAGAGTGGAAAAAAAGTGTGGTTGAGTTGGATAAAATGCTTTATAATGATGCAAAGAAAGAATTTACACTTATTTCTCAAACCGGTTTTGGCATTGATGGGGATAAAAGTACCCAGATTCTAGACTTTGAACATGTTAGAGGAGAATTTGAAAAAAATCCTCAGGTTTCTGATATTAAAAATCACATAGAAAAGAAAACGGCCCTTGGAGATGATTTGATAAAGAGAATGGAAAAAATATTAAATGGAGATTAGGCACGAAAGCGATTTATCTTTCTATATATTGTTCATCATAATACTTTTCATAATCACCTGAAATTACATTTTCTAACCATTTAGTATTTTCGAGATACCACAAAACAGTTTTTTCCAGGCCTTCTTCAAAGGTCAGAGAGGGCTCCCATCCAAGATTTTCAGAAATTTTTGTAGAATCTATTGCATACCTGAGATCATGTCCTGCACGATCTTTTACAAAAGTGATAAGACTTTCTGAAGTCCCTGTCTTTCTTTTTAATCTTTGATCCATAATTTCACACAATTGAATTATCAGATCGATATTTTTCCACTCATTATTTCCACCAACATTATAGGTTTCTCCTGATATCCCATTATGGAATATTTTATCAATAGCAGAAGCGTGATCTTCGACAAAAACCCAGTCTCTGACATTTTCACCCTTTCCATATACCGGAATTTGTTTCATGTTCAAAATATTATTTATAGCCAGCGGGATGAGCTTTTCGGGAAACTGATTTGGGCCATAATTATTTGAACAATTTGAAATGACTATGGGTAAACCATAGGTATGATAGAATGATCTAACAAGATGATCTGAACTTGCTTTAGATGCAGAATATGGACTTCTGGGGCTGTAAGCCGTTTCTTCAGTAAACAATCCAGTATCCTCGAGTGAACCATAAACTTCATCAGTTGATACATGATAGAATAAAGAAAATCCATTATTTTTCTTCAATTGCTCCTGTGCAGAAAAAAGTAAGTTGGCCGTTCCAACTATATTGGTATTGATAAATTCAAGTGGATTTGAAATTGACCTATCGACATGGGACTCAGCTGCTAGATGAATAACATCTGTAAATTGGTGTTTCTCAAAAAGCTGCTTAATAAATACCTGGTCAACAATATCACCTTTAATGAATGTATAGTTCGAAAAATCTTGAATATCAATCAGATTTTCCAGATTACCTGCATAGGTTAACTTATCTAGATTGTATATTTCACAGTCAGGGTAGTTTTTCACGAATTTGCGCACTACGTGAGAACCTATGAATCCAGCCCCTCCAGTAATTAAAATTCTTTTTTTCGTACCCATACTTCCAAATTTTACTAATTGTTGCTTCTGTAGTATTTTTCCCACTCCCAGGCCGTTTCCATTGCTTCATCAAGGCTACTCAGTGTTCTCCAACCTAGTTCGTTATTTGCCAGGCTGGTATCCGCCCAAATTTTTTCAATATCCCCTTGTCTCCTATCCAGGATATCGTATTTAAGCTTTAATCCTGAAACTCTTTCAAAAGATTTAATCATCTCAAAAACAGAAATTCCATTTCCGGTACCCAGGTTAAAGACTTCAAAATCTTCCTTATTCCTTTTGTCAAGTAATCTTTCAATGGCAACTACATGAGCTTTTGCTAAATCAACCACATGAAGATAGTCACGAATTGCTGAACCATCAGGTGTATCATAATCATCGCCAAATACTCGAAGAAAATTTCGAATTCCAATACCTGTTTGTGTAATATAGGGGACTAAATTTTCTGGAGTTCCCAGAGGTAATTCTCCAATCAGTGCTGATGGATGTGCCCCAATTGGATTAAAATACCTCAAAGCAATAGCCTTAATAAAAGTTGAAGCAATGGAAGTATCTTTAATAATTTCTTCAGCAATTTGTTTAGTGTTTCCATAGGGTGAGGCTGCTGGTAATATAGGAGTATCTTCTGTTACAGGAAGTTTTTTAGCTTGTCCATATACTGTACATGAAGATGAAAATACAAGGTTTGGAACGCTAAATTCTTCCATATTCTCCAGAATATTCATCAGAGAACCAAGGTTATTCTGGTAATATTTAAGTGGATTTTCTACAGATTCTCCAACCGCTTTTGATGCAGCAAAATGAATAATGGCGCTTATATTCCTATTATTGAGAAAGAAGTCTTTTAAGCTATTTTTATCACACAGGTCAAATTCTTCAAATTCTACCTGCTTCCCTGAAATGGCCTTAATACCATCAAGTGATTCAATCCTTGAATTGGAAAGGTTGTCGATGATTATAACGTTGAAGTTTTTTTCAAGAAGTTCAACCACGGTATGCGAACCTATATAGCCGGCACCTCCAGTTACAAGTATTTTACTATTCATGTAATAAAGAATAATTAAAGACCTTAAAGCTACAAATTATTATAAGCTCCAATAATCTATATTTTTTATTTTCCCCCGGTAGACGCCCTTAATATCAATCAAGATGCCAGGATTATTTAATAGGCTCATAAAGTAGTCTTCATCAAGATTAAGGTATTGCTTATGGTTCACAGCCACAATTACAGCATCATAATTGTTCCCAATTTTTTCAGTTAACTGAAAACCATATTCATCTTTTACTTCAACAGGATCAGCGTATGGATCTGTGGTATCAACATTTACGCCAAAAGATTCTAATTCATTAACAATGTCAACAACTTTTGAGTTACGTATATCACTTACATTCTCTTTAAAGGTTGTTCCCATTATGAGAACCTTGGGGTTTTTAATATTTCTGTCAGAAGCAATAATTTTCTTTACAACCTGCTTTGCTACATAGCCTCCCATTGAGTCATTTATGAATCGGCCAGAGTTTATCATTTGAGCATGATATCCAAGTTGCCTAGCTTTATATGTAAGATAATAAGGGTCTACTCCTATACAATGGCCTCCTACCAATCCTGGAAAAAACTTAAGGAAATTCCATTTTGTTCCAGCCGCTTCAAGGACTTCATAGGTATTGATCCCCATTCGACTAAAAATGATAGATAACTCATTCATAAAACCAATATTAATATCACGCTGTGTATTTTCAATAATTTTTGCAGCTTCAGCAACCTTTATTGAGCTAGCTTGATGAATACCGGCCTCTATAATCATCCTATATACTTTAGCGATATTGTCTGAAGACTCTTCATCTCCACCTGAAACAACTTTTACAATTTTAGTTAAAGTATGTTCTTGATCCCCTGGATTAATTCTTTCGGGAGAAAATCCAACCTTAAAATCATCATTGTATTTTAATCCGGATATCTTTTCGAGTAAAGGAATACATTCCTCTTCTGTACAACCTGGATAAACGGTTGATTCATAGACCACATAATCACCTTTTTTCAACACCTTACCAACTGTTTCAGTTGCTGATAAGAGCGGCTTTAAATCAGGCAAGTTGTTGACATCGATTGGTGTTGGTACAGCTACCACATGAAAACTTGCCTGCCTGAGATCCTCAGGTTCATATGTAAAAAGAATATCCGTATTGTCAAAAGCTTCAGATGTAAGCTCATTGCTGGGATCTTTATGATTTTTCATCATTTCAACCCTGTCAGGTTTAATATCAAAACCCACCACGGGTACCTTTTTTGCAAACTCTAAGGCAATAGGTAAACCAACATAGCCTAGTCCAATAACAGAGATCACTTTTTTCTTATCAACAATTTCCTGGTACATGATTAATTATATTTAGTATTCTTGGTTATACAATTTTTTTTAAAAGAGGGTGATATTCTCCTTTTAGGCCAATGGGATTTTCATTTCTGATATGATAAGCCGTGGAAACCGAGTTTTTAACTTCTTCAATACCAAAACCATTTCCATCCAATATATTCTGGTAACTTCTTGTATGAAGATCTGTGAAACCCTCACTGAATTCAAATTCCTCTCCATCCAATTGTAGCGACCTATAAGTTCTCATTCCTTTCTCTTTTATTTTTGTAGGAATATCTTTATAGTCGACGCTAAGAAGCCATCTTACACGTGCTTTTTTAAGCTGTAAAAATCCAGCTACTTTATTATCCCTTGAAATGTGAACAATATTTTCAGAAACATCACCAAATATCCATGTTAGCATATCGAAAAAATGAACGCCAATATTAGTGGCAACTCCACCCGACTTCGATATTTCTCCTTTCCATGAAAAAAAGTACCAACTTCCCCGACTGGTTATGTAAGTAAGGTCAATATCATAAACCTTATCTTTCGGCCCATTATCTATTCTTTCTTTCAATGCAATAACGGATGGATGTAATCGAAGCTGAAGAAGATTAAAGACTCTTTTTCCCGTTTCCTTTTCAAATTCTTGCAATGCATCTACATTCCATGGGTTTAACACCATGGGTTTTTCACAAATTGCATTGGCCTGATGCCTGAGGGCAAAACGGATATGAGCATCATGTAAATAATTTGGGGAACAGATACTTACAAAATCAGTTTGGTTCCCTGCCCTTTTGAGTTTGTCAAGATGCCTGTCAAACCTTTCAAACTCAACAAAAAAATCAGCATCAGGAAAATACTGGTCAATTACTCCTACGCTGTCAAATACATCCAAGGCAGCAGTAAGATTATTTTTTGTCTCTTTAATTGCTTTTAAGTGTCTGACAGCAATATAGCCAGCAACACCAATAAGAGCGAAATTATTTGAATTTTGGTTCATATAGTATTCCAAAAATTTGGGAGGTTATAAAAATAAACAAAGTACAGCTTATGGCACTGAGTATTTGGTTAATGTACGTTATTTGACGATTACTGTTACATTTTCACTCTTTAATAAATATTCCTCTTGACTTTCAGGGCAGATAGCTATATTATTTACGTCAAATTGGAGACGATGGCCAAAACGACTCATCCAACCTATATGTTTGGCAGGATTACCAACAACAAGTGAAAATGGTTTTACGTCTTTTGTTACTACAGCTCCTGCCCCAATAAAGGAAAACTCCCCAATATTAATTCCACAAATAATAGTAGCATTGGCACCAATGGATGCCCCTTTTGATACAAGAGTCTTTATGTATTTGTCTTTACGTATTATAGAGCTTCTTGGGTTAATAATATTTGTAAATACCATGGAGGGGCCAAGAAATACATCATCCTCACAAATTACGCCTGTATAAATCGAAACATTGTTCTGCACTTTTACATTATCTCCTAAAATCACATCAGGAGAGATTACCACATTTTGGCCTATATTACAATTTTTACCAATATTCGAATTGCTCATAATATGACTAAAGTGCCAAATTTTTGATCCTTCACCAATCAGGCATCCATCATCAATGACAGCAGTTTCATGTGCAAAATAACCTTTTTCCATAATTATATATTATTGATAATATCAATCAGATTTCTTGCAATATAGTTTATTTGTTTATCATCGATTTCCGTATGAATGGGCAGGGAAAGAACAGACTTGCAAAGCTTATTGGTTATTTCAAAATCAGTTTCCAAATACTCTCGTCTAGCATATGCTTTTTGATTATGAATTGGAACAGGATAATATATCATAGAAGGGATTGCCTTTGATGCAAGTTTTTCTTGTATTAGGTTTCGGTTAGTATTATTGATTTTTAAAGTGTATTGATGATATGTATGGTTAGACCAGGCGGCTTTAACTGGAACAGAAATACTATCATTTGATTGAAAAGCCTCATCGTATTGTTTTGCAACTCTCTGCCTAGCCATATTATATTCATCCAAATATTTGAGTTTTACTCTCAATACTGCTGCCTGAATGGAATCAAGACGGGAATTCACTCCAACATAATCATGATAATATCTGGTTTTCATTCCATGATTTACAATATATGTGATTTTCTCTGCAAGTTCATCGTTATTCGTGAATAGGGCTCCGCCATCTCCAAATGCACCCAGGTTTTTTGATGGAAAAAAGGAAGTACATCCAATGTCTCCAATTGTACCGGCCTTCACCTTTTTACCATTCTTAAAAATGTAATCTGTTCCCGTTGCCTGAGCTGTGTCTTCTATTATAGCTAAGTTGTATTTTGTAGCGATACTATCGATTTCCTCAAGATTTGCACATTGGCCATATAAATGAACAGGAATAATCGCTTTTGTTTTCTTTGTAATAGCCTGTTCAATTTTTTCAGGATCTATTGTAAAAGTATCAGGAGTGACATCAACTAATCTGGGATTAAGGCCAAGTAAAGCAATCGCTTCGACTGTTGCAACAAAAGTAAAGTCGGGTGAAATTACTTCATCACCAGGTTCCAACCCCAATGCCATCAGGGCTACCTGGAGAGCATCGGTTCCATTTCCACATGGAATAACATGCTTTACCCCTAAATATGTCTCAAGATCATGGGTAAAATCTGTAACTACAGATCCATTAATGAATGCAGTAGATTCAATAACTTTATTTATTTCAATATCAATTTCATTTTTAATTTTTTCATATTGACCTTTAAGGTCAACCATTTTTAAATTTTCCATTTATATAGATATTACAACCTACGAAAATAACTATTTAATCTTCACTTTTTTGAATTTTTTTAGATTAAATCTTATAAGTAGTGAAACATTAATTATTTGACATTCGTTATTAAATTAATATTAGTTTTATGTGTTTTTTAAAGGAAATTCTTTTTAATGAGCCTTGTTTTTGTATTTTTGTGTAAAATACTATTGGAATAGAAGTGAACATTACCGAAAATATTCAGAATTTATTATACAGGCATGATTGTATTATCCTGCCTGGTTTTGGTGGTTTTGTGGCAAACTATAAGCCTGCAAAAGTTGATTATGACCGAAGTTTCTTCTCACCTCCCTCAAAAGAAATAAGCTTTAATAGCCAACTACAGCATAATGATGGATTACTTATTAGTGATGTTTCTCGTTCAAGCGGACTTGCCTATATTGATGCAAAAAAGAATGTTGATGAATATGTTACCGAAATAAAATCAAAGCTGGAAAAAGGCAAGAAAGTAGTACTTGAGGAATTGGGTTCTTTCCATTTTGATAAGGAAAGTCTGCTTCAATTTGAGCCTGATCGGTCAAGAAATTACCTTGTTGACTCCTTTGGGTTAACTTCATTTGAATTTTCGGAGTTAGAAGAATATGATGTACGAAAGAGAATTCAAACAAAACAAGTAGCAAAAGCTAGTCCAAATACCAATAGAAGAGAAATTATTAGAAGAGTATTAATTGCTGTTCCAATTCTTGTTGCACTTGTTGTTATTCCGCTGAAAACAAATATTTTGAGTCCTAAAAAAGATTATCTTTCTATGGACCCGTTTAATCAGACTGAGCTTTCAAACACTTCAACCTCAGTAGCCAAGAATGAATTGACGGCAAAGAAAGTTGATTCAGCAAGCCTGATTCCAGAAATAAAAGAGCAGAAATCAAAACCTGGAGACGAAGTAAAGTCAGAAGATTCTGAAGCTGAAATTTTATCTGAAGGCATAAATGAGAATTATAATACCGCTTCTAATAGTTCAGTTGTATCTCTCCAGTATTATATTATTGCCGGTAGCTTCGAAAGTGAAAAAAATGCAACTCGACTACATACTAACTTGGTAAAAGACGGTTATAGTAGTAAGGTTATGGATGCAAGCAATGGTTTTTATCGTGTCGCACTTTCTGGATTTTCAAACTATTGGGAAGCGAAAAAAGGAATGCTTGAATTTCAAAAGAACTATCCCAACGAAGCTTATTGGATTTTGAAAGATTAAATACCTTTCTCCCTGATTAAGAAGATATTAAATAAATATCCTAATTCCCTCTTATATTCTGAATAACCTGTAATTTAATCTCCTGTCTTTAATTACAATAATTACTTTATGAAAATTGCACTTATTCAACAGAAGTCATCTGAAGATAGAGAACTAAATCGTAATAAAGGTGTTGAGGCTGTTAAAGAAGCTGCATCAAATGGTGCAAATGTAATATGTTTTGCGGAGTTGGCTTTTGATCCATTTTACCCTCAAGTTCCTGCTACAAAAAGTGAATTGGAATTTGCTGAGCAAATACCAGGTAAAACGACTGATCTATTCACAAAACTGGCAAAAGATCTAGGGATTGTAATAGTCCTCAATATATTTGAAAAAGCAGGCGATCATACCTTCGATACTTCTCCGGTGATTAATTCTGATGGTACGATTTTAGGTAAAACCAGGATGGTTCATATTACTGATTATCCATGTTTCCATGAACAAGGCTACTACCATCCAGGTGATAAGGGTGCCCCTGTTTACGAAACCAAATTTGGGAAGATAGGTGTAGCAATTTGTTATGACAGGCATTATCCTGAATATATGCGGGCTCTGGCACTTAATGGTGCTGAAGTAGTTATTATCCCCCAGGCGGGTGGGGTTGGTGAGTGGCCTGATGGTTTGTATGAAGCAGAAATGCAGGTTGCTGCCTTTCAAAATGGATTTTTTACCGCTCTATGTAATCGTGTTGGCAAGGAATCATATTTAACTTTTTCAGGTGAATCATTTATTTGTGATCCGGCTGGAAGAGTTATAGCAAGAGCTGGCAAAGAAAAAGAAGATATTTTATACTGCAATATTGACCTTGCTGAAGTAAATAAATCCCATGCCCGGCGCCTATTTTTTCGTGACCGTCGGCCAGAGTTATATTCTGATTGGCTCAATAAATAATTTCTACTTAATTTCTGCTCCGTTTTCTGATTCTTCAACCGGACTTACAAAGGTTAATTTCCCATCAGAATTTTCAGCCATTAATATCATTCCTTGAGATTCAATTCCCTTCAATTTTCTTGGTTGTAGGTTTAAAAGAACAGAAACCTGCTTCCCGATGATGTCTTCCGCTTTATAGTATTCTGCAATACCAGAAACCACAGTTCTTTGATCAATTCCAGTATCAATCAATAGTTTGATTAATTTTTTGGTTTTCGGAACTTTTTCCGCTTCAAGTATAGTACCTGTACGAATGTCCATTTTAGAAAAATCTTCAAAGCTAACTGTTTCTTTCATTGGGTTGTGACTTACAAGCTTTTCATTTTGCTGTTTTGTATTCAATAATTTTTCAACCTGGGTTTTTATTTCATTATCCTCAATTTTTTGAAAAAGATGAGTTCCTTTTCCAATTTTATGGCCGGATTTTAGAATCTGATTATCACCAATCATATTCCAATTAAAACTTTCAATCTGTAAAATATTTGAGAGCTTTTGAGTTGAAAAAGGCAAAAAGGGCGCAAGAACAATTGATAGGTTTGCAGATATTTGTAAGGAAACATATAATATGGTTTTAACCCTTTCTTCATCTGTTTTTATAGTATTCCAGGGCTCAGTATCGGCAAGATATTTATTCCCTAGTCTTGCCAGATTCATTGCTTTTTGGAGGGCTTCTCTGAAACGATAATTTTCAAGGCTATGTTCTACCTTAGTTTTTATCCTCGGAATCTCCTCCAGCGTTTCCTTATCATATGTGTTAAATTTACCAGGTTTTGGAACCTCTCCATTGAAATATTTATTGGTTAAAACAATGGCCCGATTAATGAAGTTCCCCAATATGGCTACCAATTCATTGTTGTTCCTGGCTTGAAAATCTTTCCATGTAAAATCGTTGTCTTTTGTTTCTGGTGCATTGGCACATAAAACGTATCGTAATACATCTTCTTTTCCTTCAAAATCCTCAAGATACTCATGGAGCCATACTGCCCAATTTCTGGAAGTGGAAATTTTATCTCCTTCGAGGTTTAGAAACTCATTGGCTGGTACGTTTTCAGGAAGATTATAACTGCCCTCAGCTTTAAGCATCGAAGGAAAAATTATACAATGGAAAACGATGTTATCCTTTCCAATAAAATGAACCATCTTTGTTTCTTCATCCTTCCAGTACTTCTCCCAATTATCGGTAAGTTCTTTGGTGGCAGAGATATAACCTATAGGTGCATCGAACCAAACATAAAGAACTTTCCCCTTTGCACCTTTAACAGGAACTGGAACTCCCCAACTGAGGTCACGACTTACAGCCCTGGGTTGCAAACCAGTATCCAGCCAGGATTTACATTGTCCATAAACATTGGTTTTCCACTCTTTGTGATCTTCAAGTATCCATTTATTTAAAAAGGGTTCATATTGATCGAGAGGTAAATACCAATGCGTGGTTTCCTTAAGAACAGGTTTGCTTCCACTAATTGTAGATTTTGGTTGAATTAGCTCATTAGGACTAAGAGAAGTTCCACATCTTTCACATTGATCACCATAGGCATTCTCGTTTCCACAATGTGGGCAGGTACCAGTAATGTATCTGTCAGCTAAAAACTGGCCAGCTTCTTCATCAAAATATTGTTCAGAAGTTTTCTCAATAAATTTATTTTCGTCGTATAATTTTCTAAAAAATTCAGAAGCAGTTTTATGATGAACAGGGGAAGTTGTTCTTGAGTATATGTCAAATGCAATACCAAATTTTTCGAATGAATCTTTATTTTGTTGGTGGTACTTGTCAACAATGTCCTGTGGTGAAACATGTTCCTGGCGAGCCTTCAGGGTAATGGGTACTCCGTGCTCATCAGATCCACAAATAGAGAGTACATCAGCTCCTTTAAGGCGAAGATATCTTGTATAAATATCAGATGGGATATATACTCCCGCAAGATGCCCTATATGGATAGGACCATTTGCATAGGGTAATGCTGAAGTAATAAGATGTCGTTTAAATTTTTGCATTGTTGGCTAAAAAGATGGAAATAATTTTAAATCAAAAATAAGTGGATAAAGATAGCTAAGATATCCTAATATATTGCTGGGAACAATTCTAATTCATTCAAAAATACTTGCTCCTATAGGATTATTTCAAAGTCATTTTTGAATCGTTTTATTTCCTGGATTTGAAAGTATTAGCTTATTCTTTAAATCTTTGGAATATTTCAGAGAGCGATATCTGAAATAAATAGATAAATTTGAGGTATAAAATATCCCTTATTATGGTTTCACCCCCCTTATTGAAAAAAGGAGATAAAGTAGGAATTGTATCCCCGGCTGGTAAAGTAAATCAAGAGAAGGTGTTTTCTGCAATTGAGCTTTTAAAGGACTGGGGCCTAGATGTATCTCTGGGGGATAGTTCGTTAAAATCATTTCACCAGTTTTCTGGTACAGACAAAGAAAGGGCATTTGATCTTCAGGAAATGCTGGATGATAAAAATATCAAAGCAATTTTTTCATCACGAGGAGGATATGGCACTATCCGCATTTTGGATCAGTTAGATTTTACTCAATTTAACAAGAGTCCTAAATGGATCATAGGTTTTAGTGACATTACAGCGCTTCATTCTTATGTAAACAAATTACTTAATACAGAAAGTATTCATGGGGCGATGCCCTCAACATTTCCAGTAAGTAGAGATAATAATGAATCAATAAAGTCTCTAAAGAATCTTCTCTTTAAAGGATTTTTATCATATAACCTGCCAGAATCTAAATTCAATCGGGCAGGTAAATCAAAGGCTCCATTAATTGGAGGAAACTTATCTATTCTATATGCTTTATCAGGAACCAGGTATGATATAAATACTAGTGGTAAAATCCTTTTTATTGAAGACGTTGGTGAATATCTGTATCATCTTGACAGGATGATGATGAATCTTAAACTGAGTGGTAAGTTAAATCACCTCGAAGGTTTGATAGTTGGAGGGTTTTCGGATATGAAAGATAATGATGATCCTTTTGGAAAGTCTCCCAACGAAATAATTTATGAATTCTTGGAAAAATATGATTATCCGGTCGCTTTTAGTTTTCCAGCCGGTCATATGGATACTAACCTGGCGCTAACTTTTGGACGAGATATTGAATTTGAAGTAAATAAAAAGGGGGGAACAATAAAATTTTGAACCGGAAAGCACCGAATAAATTAGGAAAGACCGGGGAGAATATTGCCACTCGGTATTTGATAAATAAAGGGTATAAAATACTGCACCGGAACTGGTTCTTTAATAAAAAGGAAATCGATATTGTTGCACAAAAGAATAATTTGCTGGTTATTGTGGAGGTTAAAGCTCGAACTGATGATGGATTTGAAAAGCCTGGAGATTTGGTTGATAAAAGAAAGGAGAATTTCCTGGTTGAGGCCACTGATGCCTATATAAGGGAATTTGAAGTAGATATGGAAGTTCAATTTGATGTAATTTTTGTATTTTTCCATTCTGAAAAGCCCGTAATAGAGCATATTGAAAGTGCATTTTATCCTACAATCTAATACCAATGAATGTTGAGTCGGTAAGAGAATACTGTTTAAAATTCAAAGGATGTAATGAAAGTTTTCCTTTTGATGAAACAACTCTTGTTATGAAAGTGGGAGGTAAAATGTTTGTACTAGTAAATCTGGATGAGGGGGCATCTATCAATTTGAAATGCGAACCAGAGGAGGCTATAGCCTTACGTGAAACTTACGATTCTGTAATGCCTGGTTACCATATGAATAAGAACCATTGGAATACAATCCTTTTGGATGACACCATAATGGATGAATTGATAATGAAATGGATAACCGATTCATATCAGTTGGTCTATAATAAACTTCCATCAAAGATTAAGGATCAGATTTAATTTGGCTAAATAATTATTTACGCAGAACTATTTGAGCATTATTATCTAACTATAAAACCTAATAATTATGAATTTGAGAAATTTACTTAAGCTGAAAGTTTTTTTTCTTGCATTATTTGTTGTTGCCTTAAGTCCAACAAAACTGATAGCGCAGGAGGAGGAAAAAACACCTATTGATTTAGAACCTAATAAAATTATTGAAACGACACCTGTAAAAAGCCAGGATAGAACCGGCACATGCTGGTCTTTTGCAACTACTTCTTTTATCGAAACAGAGCTTTTTAGAATGGGCAAAGGTGAATACAATATTTCTGAGATGTTTTTTGTCAGATATGCTTATGAGAAAAAGGCCGATTTATACATTCGGTATCACGGTGCTGCAAATTTTGGCCCTGGGGGGCAGGCGCATGATGTGATGAATGTAATTCGTAATTATGGTATGACCACCGAAGAGGCATATCATGGAGTGGAATATGGGGGGAGTATTCATAATCATAGTGAGATAAACAGTGGTCTGGAAGGATTCCTGGATGGGGTCTTAAAAGGACGTCAGATAACTCCGGCATGGGAAAATGCTTTTTCAGGAATTCTGGATGCATACCTTGGACAGGTTCCAGAATCATTTTCGGTAAAAGGGAATGAATATACTTCTAAAGAATTTGCTGCTTCCCTTGAATTTAACCCGGATGATTATATAGAGATAACATCCTATATACATCACCCCTACTATAAAAGCTTTGTACTTGAAGTGCCGGATAATTGGTCAAATGATTTGTATTACAATGTACCTATTGATGAATTAATGGATATTGTAATAAATTCTTTGAAGCAGGGATACTCTGTATGCTGGGATGGAGATATGAGTGATAAGGGATTTTCCCATAAAAAGGGCCTGGCTATTGTTCCCATGAAAAGCTGGAGCGAAATGAATAGTGAAGAGGTAGATTCTGTTTTTTCAAATACCATAACAGAGAAGCAGATTACAATGGAGATGAGGCAGGAGTCCTTTGATAACTATAAGGTTACCGATGACCACCTCATGCATCTGACAGGTCTTTTTAAGGATAATAACGGGAATAATTTCTTCCTTACAAAGAATTCCTGGGGTGCAAAAAGCAATGATTTCGGTGGGTTTTTGTATATGTCAGATGCATTTTTACGTTTACATACGGTTGCAATTTTAGTGCATAAGGATGCTATCCCAAAACAGTTAGCGAGAAAGTATTCAGCTAAATAGGCTTTTATTATTTGGGAATACAGACATTCGAATAAAAGAGATTGGAAGGAAATCTACATTGGTTAAAGAGATAGCTTCAGGAAGTAAACTATTCTACCAGTAAATTGCATCCTCTTATTTCACTACGGTCAAATCGTCCAAGAACCTCAAACTGATTTGTACCATGTAGTTTTCCCAGATCCTGTGTTTCAATAAAGGCGCATGAATTTATATTGGCAAGGTCAATAATATTTATTCCACCTGATCGGCCAACACTAAATATCTGAAAAGGATCATATGGGTCCCTGATAAGAATTCTCATCCAGGGAGGACTTTGGAATATTCCACTTCCTGATGAATAGGCCTGAGATAACAATTCAGTCATTCCATATTCTGAGTGAATGGCAGGTATATTCATCTTTTTACTAAGAATTTTATGCAATTCTTCCCGTGTTATTTCTTCTTTTCTACCTTTCATTCCACCTGTTTCCATGATTATTACATTACTTAAATCAATGGTCTCATTTTCAATCATATCAAGTAATGCAAAACTCACACCCAGAAGAAGAATCTTTCTATCATTTTTCTTTTTCAGGTGTTGTAAATTTTCAATTAATTTATCATGTTCATCAAGATAAAAGCCACTAATATTACTTTGAGATTTTTTGATTAGTTCATTAACCATGAAGATGAGTGATGAACCTGATCTTTCAAGATATGAGGGAAGCAGGGCAAGTATGTAAAACTCATCTGGATTCCCGTAAAAGGCTTGGAATGAACTTAAAAAGCTTTCATTATATAAAGATAGGTCAGTAAGGTAATGACGACTGGTTCCAGTACCAGAGGTACCGCTACTGGTAAAAATAGTTTGAGGTTCTTTATTTCCCGTAATGACTCTTTGGCTTTTAAAGAACTGAATTGGAAGAAAAGGGATATCCTTTAACTCTTTTATATCAAGGGAGTTAATTTTTAGATAGTTTATATAATTTTTATATACTTCATTTTCATTTGCTTGAAGATGAAATATTTCAAGAGCCAGGGAGTTAAATTCAGAGTCATCTTTGATCCCGAAAATCCTCTTATTAAAAGAATGACTCATCTAAATTTTTGAGCTTGATTTTAAAATCTAAAGTATCCAATAAAATTAAGGTAAAACTTTTGATTCGTCAGGTTGATATGCCCATTTGAAATTTACCTCGGCAAAAGCCTCTGTATCTTTCAGGTAGGCATTTACTTTAACAATCAATAATTTGGCATACTTATCATTTCTTGTATTAAAAACCCAAACCTGATTTTCTACAACTGGTTTTGCGAACCCTGTATATGTATTTACATCAACTTCTTTATAATTATCAAAAAAGGTCTGCGCTTCTCCAGAAGATGCAAATTCGCCCACCAGAGCAAATGATGGAAGTGTGTTTTGGGTGTCAAAATATGCACTATAAACATTATTCTGAACATCAGGAAGTGCAATAAAATCTGGTATGCTTGCTCCTTGAGATGATGCAGGATTATATAGAATAACCGAACCTTTTTCAAATGAAAATCCTGATATAGAATAGGTTTGGGTATTTTCATCAAGAATCCGTTCCGAATTCAGGCTTGCCTCACCCGATGTTTTTGGGTTATTATTCTTGTTACATCCGAAAACCAATAATGGAATAATTAATAAAAAAGTTATTCTTTTCATTCTAAATATTATTAATTCAATATGATTATCTCCTACGAGACTACAAAAACTATTCCATCATTGTTTTGAAAATACAGATGATAATTTTACATTAGTCATGAATAGCTTTAATACCTGGAAGCTCTTTTCCTTCCATATATTCAAGCATGGCTCCACCACCAGTCGAAACATAACTTACTTTATCCTTCAGATTATATTTGTTTATTGCTGCAACAGAATCTCCTCCACCTATCAGGCTAAAAGCACCTTTTTCGGTAGCTTCTGCAATAGCTTCAGCAATAATTTGTGTACCTTTTTGAAATGAACTCATTTCAAATACTCCCATTGGACCATTCCACAAAATAGTTTTAGAATTTGAAATTACCTCTGAAAATTCACGAATTGTATCTGGCCCAATATCCAGACCCATCCACCCGTCATCAATATTATCACTTGATGTAACTTTTGTTATGGCTTCATTATCAAACTTATCAGCTATTACATTGTCTGTAGGAATGTATAATTGTACACCTTTTTCCTTTGCCTTTTCAATGATTGTAAGTGCTAAATCAAGTTTATCCTCTTCAACAATTGAATTACCTGTTTTACCACCTAGAGCTTTAATAAAAGTATAAGTCATACCTCCACCTATAATTAGGTTATCAACTCTTTCAAGTAAGTTTTCAATTAAAAGTATTTTATCAGAGACTTTTGCTCCACCCATAATTGCAGTAAAAGGTTTTTTAGGGTTGTGCAGAACTATGTCCATATTTTTCAGCTCTTTACCAATAAGGTAACCAAAGGCTTTTTCTTCAGGGAAGGATTTAGCAACTATAGTTGTGGAGGCATGAGCACGGTGGGCAGTTCCAAAAGCATCGTTTAAATATATATCACCCAATTCGGCAAGCTTTTTCGCAAATTCTTCATCTCCTTGCTTTTCCTCTTTATGAAAACGAAGATTCTCAAGCAGCAAAACTTCCCCAGGCAACAAATTTTCAGCAATCTCGACATTTTCAGACCCTATGCAATCGGTTGCAAATTTGACTGGTTTACCGATAAGTTCAGCTAAATGAGGGACAATATGCTTTAGTGAAAACTTCGCATCATAAGCATCCTTCGGCCTGCCAAGATGCGACATAAGAATAGGAGACCCCCCCGAGTCTATTATTTTTTTAATTGTTGGTAGTGCCGCTTGTATCCTTGTGTCATCAGTAATCTCAAAATTCTCATTCAGTGGAACATTAAAATCTACTCTTACTAAAACTTTCTTCCCGGAAAAATTGAGATCTTCAATGGTTTTCATAGTTATATTCTTTTTGGTGTTAATTAATTTCTGTCCTATAAGCTGCAAAGTTAGAAAGAAAAGTTTTTGTAATTATAAATTAGCCGGTTTTATCTTTTAATTTTTAATAAATCACACAGAAATTATTTTAGCTAACTTTGTCAAAATTGAATCCGAAAAAATGTTTTTCAAGGAAGTCATAGGGCAAGAGAAAATCAAAAGCAAACTCATTCAAACAGTTAGCGAACAAAGAGTGAGCCATGCCTTGATGTTAGCTGGGGAGGAAGGATTTGGAGGCCTTCCACTTGCAATAGCCTATTCACAATATCTTCTTTGTGAAAATCGAAATGAGGTAGATTCTTGTGGAGAGTGCCCATCCTGCCAGAAGGTAAAAAAATTAATTCATCCTGATCTGCATTTTGTTTTCCCTATAACCACAATAAAATCCAAAACTAAGCCAATAAGTGATGACTTTCTTCCTGAGTGGAGAGAGGAAGTTGTTGAGGATCCATACCTTAGTTCAGGACGATGGTATAAAAGCATTGGAATTGAAGATAAGCAGGGAATGATCTATGCTCATGAAAGCGAAGAAATTATAAAAAAACTGAATTTTAAAACGTTTGAGGCTGAATATAAGGTTATGATAATTTGGCAACCTGAACGAATGAATAAGAGCTGTTCAAACAAATTGCTAAAAATGCTCGAAGAACCTCCCCCAAAAACCTTGTTTTTACTTGTTTCAGTTTTCCAGGCTTTGGTTATACCAACTTTGCTATCTAGAGTTCAGGTAATTAGGGTTCCTGGAATTGAAGATACCTCTTTGATGGAGGCTTTAACTGAAAAACTGAATTTACCAGACCTGGAGATATCTAATGCGGTTAGGATTGCAAGTGGTAATTATATTAAAGCATTGGAATTTATCAATTCTAGCGAAGAAAGAAACCACAATTTTGAGCTATTCGCGAAATGGATGCGTCTCTGCTATAAAAAGGATGTGCCTGGTATCCTGGAGTGGGTGGATGAGGCATCAGCTCTTGGGAGGGAAAAGAAAAAAGTTTTTTTGAATTATACACTTGCTTTAATCAGAGAAAATTTCCTATGGAATCAATTACCAAATCATAAAGATCAAATTATTAAATTGCCTGAAAATGAAAGTATTTTTACAAAAAATTTCTCGCTATTTATTAATGAACAGAATATTAATCAAATTTCAGAATTAATTAATAAGGCCATTTTTGATATTGAGGCAAATGCATACCCCAAAACAGTTTTTCTGGATTCCTCCATTCAGGTAATGAGCTTACTTGGCAAATAGGTTCTATGGTTCTACTATGGCAATATCAATATAAAAGCTGGTTTTGTATTGGTCCGGCTAATTAATAAATATAGCAAAGGTGGTTATGTAGGAAATTTCATTATTTTTGCTTTGACGTAATTATATATCATCACCATTATACTTTGAAAAACAGTGTATTGGTTTATTTAGCCCTTGACTATGAACGATCAGGAAAAAGGTTCCGATATCGGAACTAATAAAGCATACAATCATAGATCCTATTTAAGCGACACAAAATATAAACTACCAACGTTCGATTGGTTGTACAATGTACCTGAGGGAAATATCTCCTCTGAAATCATTGAGGTTCGTTTTAAGAATACAAGAAAAGGATTCTACAATAATGTTAACCACCTTAGACTTCGAAAAGGTGATGTTGTAGCTGTTGAGGCCTCCCCGGGCCATGACATTGGAATTGTTTCACTTGCGGGTGAGCTTGTTCCTGAGCAGTTAAAGAAATACAATATCAACATACAAAGAGTTGAGCTTAAAAAGGTGTACCGTAAAGCTAAACCAGTTGATTTGCAAAAGTGGGAGGCGGCAAAAAGTATGGAGCATGATACTATGCTCAAGGCGAGGGAACTTGCTAACGGTCTCAACCTGAATATGAAAATTGGAGATGTTGAATTGCAGGGTGATAAAACGAAGGCCATATTTTATTACATCGCTGAAGAAAGAGTTGACTTTCGTGAGTTGATCAGAGTTTTGGCCGATACTTTTAAAATCCGAATTGAAATGAGGCAGATTGGGGCAAGGCAGGAAGCCGGACGGATTGGAGGTATAGGCTCGTGTGGAAGGGAACTTTGTTGCTCTACCTGGATGATAAACTTTGTGTCAGTATCAACAAGTGCAGCGCGTTACCAGGAACTTTCACTAAACCCCCAGAAACTGGCCGGACAATGTGGTAAATTGAAATGTTGCCTCAACTATGAGTTAGATTGTTATTTGGATGCACAGAAAGATTTTCCAAACCCAGAGATTCCCCTCGAGTTAATGGAAGGTACTGCCTATCATCAAAAAACGGACATTTTTAACCGTTTGATGTGGTATTCATTCGATTCAAAATCAGGAATAAATACTATGCCAGTTCCAGTTGACAGGGTGAAGGAAATACTTGAAATGAATAAAAAGGGTCAAAAACCCGACTATCTGGTTAAAGATACTTCAGCTATTGTAGCAAAGGAACACAGTTTTGACAATGTAGTTGGTCAGGAAAGTTTAACTCGGTTTGATGGAAAATCAAGAAGAAAAAAGAAATCGAAAAGAAAAAGAAAGCATCACAAACCCAAGCAATAATAATCTAGCCAAACGTACCTTATAATTTTCAATTCTAATGAAAAGATTGCAATATCCACTTGTACTTATAATTACAGCTTTGATTTTAACTTCTTGTGACCCATCAAGAGTGTATGAGGAAAATATGAAAGTGCCAGATCAAGAATGGAATAAATCTGAGGCAATGATATTTTCTCCGGAGATTACGGATTCAGCCTTAATCTACAATGTATTGGTTAATGTTCGCAATACAGGCAGTTATTCTTATAGCAACCTCTTTCTTTTTATAACAACTACCTCTCCAGGAGGCCAATGGATTAAAGACACACTTGAAATACCTTTGTCAAATAGCAGAGGAAAATGGCTTGGGAGTGGTATAGGTGATTTATACTTTAATCGTCAGCTCTTCAAGTACAACGTCAGATTTCCCCATTCTGGAGTTTATTCTTTTGAGATTGTTCAGGGCATGCGTGATACCGAACTGAAAGGGATAAGGGATATTGGCCTTCGGGTTGAAAAATCAGAATAAATGTTAGGATAATAAGTTGAAAAGTGGGTAAGGATAAGCTTAAACGATGGGCTGCGATGGAAGATTTTCCTAATGTGATTCAGCCTGAGTTAAAACAGGTCTTAAATACCGATCATCCATTAAAAGGAAAATGGTGCAAGGAATACTTTAGAAATGAAAATCCTATTGTTTTGGAGTTGGGTTGTGGAAGAGGTGAATACACGGTAGGGCTGGCGAAACATTTTCCGGAAACCAACTTTATAGGTATTGATATAAAAGGGGCAAGGCTATGGCGGGGAGCAAAAAGTGCATTGCAGGAAAACTTAAATAACGTCGCCTTTCTGCGCACCCGGATTGAATTTATTAAATCTTTTTTTGCATCTGGTGAAGTGGATGAAATCTGGCTTACTTTTCCTGATCCACAACTTAAAAGGAGAAGGAAGAATAAAAGACTTACAAATGCCTCCTTTTTAAATTCTTATATGGAATTTCTTAAGCCCAATGGACTTATTCATTTAAAAACGGATAGCCACGAACTGTTTCATTATACTTTTGATTTATTAAAAAATAATGAGGTTGATATACTTTTGTCAACAGATAATTTGTATGATGGAAATAGGGAGGATGAAATATTATCTATAAGAACTTATTATGAAGAAAAATTCCTGGAAAAAGGGATTGATATTACCTATCTTAAGTTTATACTTTCAAATAGACTGAGAGAAATCAATTAAAGTAAACCTGGAGATGGATACCGATAGTTTTTTTGAAATGGTTTACGAAGTTACCCGTAAAATTCCCTATGGTCGGGTAACTACCTATGGGTCTATTGCCAGGTATTTGGGCACAGGTAGATCAGCCAGAGTAGTTGGCTGGGCATTGAACAATTGCCATTCAGAAGGAGATTTTATTCCTGCACACAGGGTAGTAAATAGAAAAGGCCTTTTAACAGGTAAAAGACACTTCGGAATGATGGGAACAATGGCTCAACTTCTCGAGAATGAAGGTATTCGAGTAGTAGATGACCAGATTATTGATTTTGATAAGCTATTCTGGGATCCCTCAAAAGCATTATAACTATCTGGAAAGTCCAAAATATAATATATATTTGCAAGCCTAAATTAAATTAAACTAAATTAAATTAGATCATAAGTGATGGCAATTGGAAACTCAAAAGTTCTTGAAATTTTAGATACAATAAAGCATCCTGAGAAAAAGGATGGACTGGTATCCTTAAATATGATTGAAGACCTAACGGTTGAAGGTGAAAAAGTGAGTTTTACCATAGTTTTTCCAGGAGTCAATGACCCTTTTGTTCATTCGTTAAAAAAGGCTTGTGTTGTTTCCTTAAAAAAGGAATTTGGGGATTCAATTCAGATCGAGGGAAATATTAACCATAAATTTTCTATTGTCAGGAAAGAAAGAGAGATACTTCCTGGTGTTGAAAATATTATTGCTGTTGCTTCTGGGAAAGGTGGGGTTGGTAAATCTACAGTTGCTGTAAATCTAGCTGTATCGTTGGCAAATTTGGGATATAAAGTTGGCCTCTTAGATGCTGATATTTCGGGGCCTTCCATTCCTAAAATGTTTAAACTTGAGGGTGCTCGACCCACGGTTACCAAAGTGGATGATAAAGAGATGATCATTCCGGTTGAAAATTATTCAGTAAAGATTTTGTCCATCGGCTTTTTTATAAATCCTGACGATGCCTTGGTTTGGAGGGGCCCCATGGCTACCAATGCCTTGAAACAATTAATTAGTCAGGGTGATTGGGGAGACTTAGATTATATGTTAATTGATCTTCCTCCCGGGACCAGTGATATTCATTTGACAATGGTTCAGGAAGTTCCAGTAACAGGAGCTATTATTGTAAGCACACCACAGGATGTTGCTCTGGCAGATGTTATCAAAGGGATATCGATGTTTAAAGGAGAGAAAATTAATGTTCCGGTATTGGGCTTAGTTGAAAATATGGCCTGGTTTACTCCGGAAGAATTGCCAGATAATAAATATTTTATTTTTGGTAAAGGTGGATGCAAACAACTTGCAAAGGATTATAATTTGCCTCTTTTGCAACAGATTCCCATTGTTCAAAGTATTCGGGAAAATGGAGATATGGGAACTCCATCAGCTCTGGATCAGGAATCCATAATTGGACAGGCTTTTAGCCAGTTAGCTCAAAATACTGTTTCAGAGGTCAATAAAAGAAATGCAGAAGCTGATCCCACCATTAAAGTTGAGATTGATCCGGCAACTATGGTTAAAACGTATAAACCAAATAGTGTATAATTATGAGCCAATATTCTAATGAAGAGGTATTAAAATCTCTGGAAAAGGTGAGACCCTATCTTATTACGGATGGTGGTGATATTGAATTCGTAAGCTTAGAAGAGGATATTGTAAAAATTAGACTTACCGGGTCTTGTTCAGAATGCCCGCATAAATTCCAAACCCTCGCCGGAATTCAGGAAGTAATCTTGAAAGACTTACCATTAATCAAAGAAGTAAAAGTAGTGGATGACAGGAATTAGAAAAATATATTTCTGAGTTCTCTTTTTTAATTTCTATTAATAGGATTTTGTTTGAACATCGTAGGCAATTTCATTATCTTTCCGTCATAAAATCACAACATTATATAATATCTTTCTATTTTCAATGTTTTATTGATTGAAAGCTTATTTAAATTTGAAATTTTCTCAGTTCCCATATAAATTATTGACCCTTCTTTTATTGGGAATAATTATTTCCGGTTGCTCAGTTGAGAAAAATACGGGTAGTACAAGAGCTTTCCATAATCTTATTTCCAGATACAATATATACTTTAACGGAAAAGAAGCTTATAAAAAGGGTGTTCGGAAAGTGGATAAGACATTCATCGATGATTTCTCGGAGACTTTGCCCATATTTAAATATGCAGATGAAAATGTAGCAAGGACTATTTCTCCGGAAATGGATAAAGCCATAACCAAGTCAACAAAGGTTATCTCTTTGCATTCAATTACAGCAAAGCCCAACTACGATAATAAAAAAAACTTATCAGAGAAGGAGGAGGAATTTTACAGCCAGAATGAATTCAATAACTGGGTGGATGATAGTTATTTACTAATGGCCAAAGCTCAGTTTCATAAGCTTGACTATTTTATTTCATTAAAGACATTTAAATATGTAACTGAAGAAGCTTCTGATCTGGATGTTATTTATGAAGCTTTAATATGGACAGTCCGCGTATATAATGAAGAGGGGAGTTATGGTTATTCAAAAGAAATACTTGTTTCCCTGGAAGAAGACCCGGATCTGCCAAAAGATCTACATGCAGATTTTTATTCAACTTATGCCGATTATTACCTGAAAAGGGAAATGTACGATGAAGTTGTTCCTGTGCTCGAAAAATTACTAAATATTGAGAAAAAGAAGAAAAATAAAACCAGGTATACTTATATTCTTGCTCAGGCGAATGAAAATTTGGGTAACATGAATGAGGCTTACAGGCTATATGCAAAGGTGGTGAAAATGAATCCTACCTATGATATGACTTTTAATGCTCGTATTAATCAGGCTGAATCATTTGATGTTACTATTGAAAATGTAAGTGAAATAAAGAAGATATTGCGGAAGATGCTTCGGGATGATAAAAACACGGATTACTTCGACCAAATTTATTATGCTTTTGGAAACATTGCCCTAAAAGAGAATAAGCAGGAAGAAGCTATTCAATATTTTAAAAAATCGGCCCAGGCAAGTATCTCAAACAATAAACAAAAAGGAATTTCATACTTAACCATTGCAGATCTTTATTTTAAGGATGAAAATTATTATAGGGCTCAACCTTATTATGATTCTGCAATGATTGTTTTAGATCAATCATTTCCTGGGTATGGTGTAATCGAAATCAAAAAAGAAAGTTTGAATCGCCTGGTTCAGAATATAAATACTGTGCAAATAGAAGATAGCTTGCAAAGAATGGCAGCCATGGGGCCAGCTGATCGATTAAATTATATTGATGAGGTAATTGTACAGGTAAAAGCGGAGGATGAGAAACAGAGAGAAAACCAGGAGATGAATCAATATAATCTCTCCAATCAGTACGAAACAGATCAAAGGGTAAACCAGGAATTGGCGAAAGCAGGCAATTGGTATTTCTATAATCCAGCAGTAGTAGGATTGGGCAGGAACGAGTTTCGACAGAGATGGGGGAACCGTCAGCTGGAAGATAATTGGCGGCGTAAAAATAAATCTATTTCAGAAGCAAATATGGAAGAAATAGTGAAGGGAGAGGAGGGCATTGATGCTGAGAATGGAAAAACTACTGTTAAAGATAAATACAGCAGGGAGTATTATCTGAAGGACCTTCCACTTACTGATTCCTTAATCCAGGAATCGAATACCAGGATAGAAACATCTATGTATAAGATAGGTCAGATTTATCTCGATGAGTTGAAAGATGATTCAAAAGCTGCAGGATCATTTGAAGCCTTAATTCTTCGTTTCCCAGGAACAAGCTATTCTCTGGCAGCATACTATTATTTGTATGAGCTAAGTAAGGAAAATGGTAATCAGGAAAAATCAAACTTTTACAAAAATAAAATTATTACAAATTATCCTGAAAGTGAGTTTGCAAAAATGTTGAGTGATCCAGACTATCTGAGAAAAAGGAATGAATTAGAACGTGAAGATTATCTATTATATGAAGACCTGTATAAAAAATATCTGATCGAACAATATAATTATGTAATTGTTGAGTGTGAAAGGTTTATTTCTTCTAAGTCTGATCATGATTTAACTCCAAAATATAGACTTCTTAAAGCATATGCTATAGCCAAAGTAAGCAACATAAGAGATTTTAAAGAAGCTTTGAATGATGTGGTAGAAAATTCTCCCGATGGTCAGGAAAAGGATCGGGCTAAGGAGCTGATAGCTTTTTATAATGAAGAGATTCCTGAATTAAAAGAAGAAGAAGAGGTTAAAATTAGTGTGGAGATTTATAAAGTCACTGCAAATGAAGAGCATATTGTGGTATTTTCCATTGAAGATGCGAGTGTAGATGCCAATCAGCTTATGTTTAATATTATCAATTACAATCTTGATAATTACTCCCATGCTGAGTTTTCAACTAACTTACAAGATGTTGGTGATAAGGGCAGTATGATTTCAATACGAGGTGTAGGCAAGAAAAAAGAAACTACAGAATACCTTATTAAAATATTGAAAGATAAGAGTATTACAGATGTGACCACGGGTAAAAAAATATCCACATTTGTTATTTCTGAGTCAAATCTTGGGGTTTTCCTTGAGAATAAATCAGTTTCTGTATATCTGAAATTCTATGGGAAGAATTATCTGGGCAATAATTAAAAAATTGATTAAAAACCCAGGAATAAACCTTGCCGATTATTAGGATTAACTCTATAAGTCATTTACAATCTGCAACTTATAATAATCAATTATTCGATTTGTTGTAATAATATTGAAGCATGAAAAAGATAAGAATACTCTGGACAGATGATGAAATCGATATTTTAAGGTCACATATTATATTCCTTGAGGATAAGGGATACGAAGTACTTACAGCAAGTAATGCTGATGATGCTATCTCAATTGTTGGGGATGAGGAGCTTGACTTAATTCTTCTGGATGAGAATATGCCAGGTAAAGGAGGACTTGAAGTATTGCCATTGCTTAAAGAAATGGCTCCTGATGTTCCAATAGTTATGATAACTAAGAGCGAAGAAGAGAATATAATGGAAGATGCAATTGGGGCGAAAATTGACGATTACCTTATAAAACCAGTCAAGCCAAATCAAATTCTGTTAAGTATTAAAAAATTAATTGAGCAGAAGAGGTTAATTTCTGATAAAACCATGGCTGGCTACCAGGCTGGATTTGGGGAGATTTCCAGGATGATAAATATGGCTGGAAGTTTTGAAGATTGGTCAGAAATATATAAAAGATTGATTTATTGGGAGCTGGAACTGGAAAACTCTGATTCTGGTGAAATGGAAGGTGTTCTACAGATGCAAGCCGTTGAGGCCAATAAGGAGTTTTCAAAGTTCATACAGAAGAATTACAAAGATTGGTTAAATGGAGTTTCAGACAGGCCTGTATTGTCTCCTGATATTCTATCAAAATGGGTCTTCCCATTGATAGATAAAGGGGAGAAAGTGGTCCTTCTGATAATTGATAATTTCAGATTTGATCAATGGAAGACAGTATACCCAATTCTTCAGGATGATTTTAAAATTGAAAATGAGGAAGTTTTTTGTAGCATTTTACCCACGGCCACACAATATGCCCGTAATGCCATTTTTTCAGGATTAATGCCGCTTGAGATACAAAAGAGGTTCCCCCAATGGTGGTATTTTGATGAGGATTCGGAAGGCAAAAATATGTTCGAAGCAGAGTTGCTGGACAAACAATTGCAACGGCATAGTAAACCCTATTCATTTCATTACGAAAAAATAAGCAATGCAGATGCTGGACAAAGATTTCTTAATAATCTTCCAAACTTATTGAATAACGATTTAATCGCTGTAGTATATAATTTTGTTGATATGCTTTCACATGCCAGAACAGAATCTGAAATGGTTAGGGAGCTGGCAGGTGATGAAAAAGCATATAGATCAATTACACAGAGCTGGTTTCGTCATTCACCTATTCTTGATGTGGTAAAAATGCTTGCAGAAAAGAAAGTGAAACTGATCATTACCACCGACCATGGAACCACTAAAGTAAACCATCCCGTGAAAGTCATTGGTGACCGAAATACCTCCACTAACCTGAGGTATAAGACAGGAAAGAACCTTGATTACAATCCAAAGGAAGTATTTGAAATAAGGCGACCTGAAGAAATTGATCTTCCCAAATCAAATATTAGTTCCAAATTTATTTTTGCCCGGAGTGATGATTTTTTACTTTTCCCTAAAAATTATAATTATTACGTGAATTATTATAAAGATACCTTTCAGCACGGCGGAATATCTCTCCAGGAAATGCTTATCCCTTTCGTTATTTTAAGTCCAAAATAATCAATCATTATTTTTGCTGAAAATGAAATCTCTTTCCATAAAAGATACGAATCACCTGAATCAGGCCGCAGATAAGTTCCTCGAATTTTTTAATAAGCCGGGAATCTTTGCTTTTTATGGTGATATGGGTGCTGGGAAAACCACTTTTATCCAGGCCCTGTGTTCAGTTTTAGATGTAGAAGATATTGTAAGTAGTCCTACTTTTTCATTGGTTAATGAATACCGTACAAATGATAATGACTTAGTATTTCATTTTGACTTTTATCGAATTGAAACCATAGATGAGGTTTATGATTTTGGATATGAGGAGTATTTTTATCAGAATTGCTATATTTTTATTGAATGGCCGGAATTGATTGAAGAATTGTTACCTGAAGATGCAATTCGAATTAGGATAAATGTATTACCCGATAACTCCAGAGAACTCATAATTGGATAGATCCTAGAGTAATTATTTGATTTTACCCCTTAATTATTGTATTTTCGATCCTCCACTTTTCTAGAAATGAGAATTCTATAATATTATTTTAATATGGTTGATCCGGATAAGACATCAGGTATACGGTTTGGGAACAGTAGATTGTTACCGCAAGAAGAAATGCTTGAGACGGCCAAAAAGAGCAAAAGCCTGGTTATTGGCATTCCAAGGGAAACCTGGAAACAAGAGAACAGGGTTTGTCTTACTCCTGAAGCAGTTGAACTGTTGGTCAACAACGACCATGAAGTAATTATTGAAACAAATGCAGGAAAAGAAGCCAGTTATTCAGATACAGATTATAGTGAATGTGGTGGAATTATAGCAGAAAAGGCTGAGGAGGTTTTTCAAAGCGATGTTATTTTGAAAGTGGCTCCTCTCACTAAAAAGGAAATTGGGTTTTTGAAAGGAAATCAACTTATAATTTCATCCTTACATGTTGCAGCCCAGAATGAAGAATATTTTCGTGAGCTTATTCGGAAAAAGATAACAGGAATTGCCTTTGAAAGTATAAAGGATAAATATGGTAGATTCCCTGTTGTAAGATCCATGAGTGAAATTGCCGGGATTACTTCAATATTACTTGCCTCTGAATACCTGAGTAATGTTCATAGTGGTAAAGGAGTATTGTTGGGTGGAATTACCGGAATTACTCCAGCTGAAGTTGTGATATTGGGTGCAGGAACAGCTTCTGAATTTGCAGCTCGGGCTGCTCTTGGATTAGGTGCTTCTGTGAAAGTGTTTGATAATTCAGTTCATAAACTCAGAAGGTTACAAAATTATTTAGGGCAACGACTTCACACATCAATTTTTCATCCTCGTGTTCTGGAGAAAGCTCTTCAGTCTGCTGATGTTGTTGTTGGAGCCATCCATCTGGTTGATGAAGGACCCCGGTATTACATTACAGAGGATATGGTCAGCAAAATGAAGAAAGGTTCAATTATTGTTGATATTAGTATTGATCAGGGTGGGTGTGTGGAGACTTCTGAATTATCAACCCATACCAATCCTGTTGTAATAAAACACGATGTAGTACATTATGCCGTAGCAAATATTCCTTCAAGAGTAGCACGCACAGCTTCTATAGCATTGAGCAATGTGTTTACCCCCATTCTTTTAAATATAGGTGGATCGGGAAGCTTGTTGAACTACCTTCATGAAGACCAGGGACTTCGAAAGGGTGTTTATGTCTTTAATGGGATTCTTACCAATCGCTTTGTGGGTAGGCGATTTGGAATATTATCCAAGGATATTGACTTACTCCTTGCCGCTTTTTGACAATTATTCAAATTTATATACTTTCGGCTTTCAATTTCAACCAGTGGATAGAGATTTCCTTGTTTTAATACTTCAACCTTTCAAATAATCAGGGATGGTAAGACTTGTATATGGTGTAACATTAAGAATTTACAATGCAGTACTTTTATTAGCCTCATTATTCAATAAAAAGGCAAGACTATGGGTTGATGGAAGAAAAGGACTCTTCGATAAATTAGGAAGTGAACTGGAAGGCAAATCAAATATTGTCTGGTTCCATTGTGCTTCACTTGGTGAATTTGAGCAGGGCCGACCTGTTATTGAGGAATACAAAAGAAAAAAGCCAAATATTTATATTTTGCTGACTTTCTTTTCACCTTCGGGATACGAAATTAGGAAAAACTATGAAGGTGCAGATAGTGTATTTTATCTTCCGCTCGATTCTAAAAGAAATGCCAACCGTTTTATTAATATTGTCAATCCAAGTATTGTAATCTTTGTCAAATATGAGTTTTGGTTGAATTATCTTCAACAGCTATGGCAAAGAAATATTCCAGTATTCTTGATTTCTGCAAACTTCAGAAGAAACCAGTGGTTTTTTAAATGGTATGGGAAGTCATTCAGGAAAATATTCAAATTTTATACACATTTATTCGTTCAGAATAAATCTTCTGAAGAGATTCTATCTGACTTTGGCATATCAGATGTTACTGTTGCCGGGGATACTCGTTTTGATCGGGTTAGTCAATTAGCGTTGAATCCAAGACCTATCCAAGTAGCAGAGTCATTTAAGAATGGAAAATTTTTAATTGTTGCAGGAAGCACATGGATCCCGGATGAAGAGATTCTCTGCAAATATATCAATGAGAGTAATAATGATTTAAAATGGATTCTGGCACCCCATGAAATTGGTTCTGCCCATATTGATAAAATAGAATCTTTATTACACAAATCATATTTTAGATTTTCTGAGGCTTCAACAAGCGATGTGGAAAATGCAAGTGTTATGATTATTGATAATATTGGGATGTTATCATTTCTGTATGCATATGGTGAAATTGCCTATGTAGGAGGAGGGTTTGGTGTGGGTATTCATAATATTCTGGAACCAGCTTGTTTTGGAATTCCAATTATATTTGGACCTACTTATCATAAGTTTCAGGAAGCTTCTGATTTGGTTAATGAGGGGGGGGCTTTCTCAATAGGAAGTTATGAAGAATTAATGAACAGATTAAATAACCTGCTTATATCTCCGGAAACCATTGCGAAGTCTAGAGAAATTGCTAAATCATATGTGAATAATAATAATGGTGCCACCAGTATGATTGTTAATAATTTGTTAAGTTTTTGAACTTTTCTTGCCTGTTAATTTTCCTTACTTTTATCTTCTCACTCTTTTTATTTTTCTGAGATATCGGACCTGGAATAATTAACAATTTCTTAAAGGAATAAATTTATTTGATCTTGTGTTAACATCTAATTTTGCCTATTCAATTTTTACCTAAACTTAAATTTTAAAATCTACTATGAAATCAAAAATCAAAATTTTATTTGGTGCTGCATTATTTCTATTTGCAGCAATTACTGCTTTTGGCCAGGGCACTACCACCTCAGGGATGAATGGTAGGGTACTTGATGAAAGTGGTGACTTTTTGCCGGGTGCAACTGTAATTGCGATTCACACTCCAACCGGATCTCAATTTGGTGGAATCTCTGATGCTGAAGGCTTTTTTCGTTTACCAAATATGAATGTAGGTGGACCTTACAAGGTAACTTTTACATTTATTGGTTATCAGGCCTATAAGGTAGATGGTATTTACCTTACACTGGGGCAAACGTTTAAACTTAATGTTACCCTGGGAGAGACTGAAACTGTTTTAGCCGAGGTGGCGATAACGGGAACCAGGGTGAGGGATTACGATGCTTTTGATGGAAACCGTACAGGAGCTGAAACCGTAGTTACCAATCAGCTCATTCAGGCTTTGCCATCGGTAAACAGGGACCTATCTGATTTTACCAGGCTTACACCACAAGCAACTGTTGATAATTATGGTGGTATTTCAATTGCTGGAATCAACAACAGGTACAATGCTATTTCAATTGATGGAGCCGTAAATAATGATGTATTTGGATTGTCTGCAACAGGTACCAATGGTGGCCAAACAGGAGGCTCCCCGGTAAGTATGGATGCTATAGAGCAATTCCAGGTTACTATAGCACCTTATGATGTACGTCAATCTGGTTTTGCGGGTGCAAGTATCAATGCAGTTACACGTAGTGGTTCCAACAGATTTCATGGATCTGCCTATTATTATTTAAGGAATCAAGGCTTGGCTGGGAAAACACCAACCAATGATTCAGAAGCGGAAAGGAAAAAACTCGATAACTTTACTTCTAATACCTATGGCGCTAGAATAGGTGGGCCTATTATTAAAAATAAGCTATTCTTTTTCGCCAATGTGGAAATTCAGCGAGAGGAAACTCCTTTAAGTTTTGATTTTTCAACCTATCAGGGGGCTTCAACCCGTGCAGAAATCGATCAGGTAACTTCAAAATTGCAAAGTTTAGGATATGAACCTGGTGATTGGGAGAACAAAATGAGAACGCTGAATTCAGATAAATTCATGCTTAAATTAGATTGGAATATCAATCAACATAACAAGTTGATGGCTAGGTATTCATATACCAATCTCGAAGCAGTTAGAGCAAGTGCTTCCAGCTCCCGCTCATTAGGCTATCAAAATAATAGTGAATATTTCCCAAGTTTAACACAGTCAGCTACAGTTGAATTAAAAAGTAATTGGGATGGTTATTCAAATGACCTGATTGTTGGATTTACTGCAGTACGCGATGACAGAGACCCTCTTGGCCAAAATTTCCCTGCATTACGGATTTATGATGGATCAGCTACTCTATATGCCGGATCAGAAGCTTATTCAACTGCCAATGCATTAGACCAGGATGTTTTTACTTTTACCAATAATTTTACAATATACAAAGGAAAACATAGCATTACTGTGGGCGCCAACGTTGAGTATTCGCATACTTATAATCTTTTTATGAGAAAGAATTATGGTGAATACAGGTATAGTAGTATTGCAGATTTCTTAACGGTTACCGGAGCTGCTGATGGAAGTGGTGGTGAGGTACCTGCTTACCAGTATGAAAGGGGTTACTCTCTGGTAGATGATGTTACGGGTGATGGATCAGAAGCTGCCGCCATTTTCGGAATGCTTCAGTGGGGTATTTATGCACAAGATGAATACCAGGCCAACGATAATTTTAAGTTAACCTTCGGATTACGTATAGACATGCCTGTATTCTTAAAGAATCCTACCGAAGATACCCACTTTAATTCGGTTACCTTGCCAGCCATTGAAGCAGCCGGCTGGGATACGCAGGGTGCACGTGCAGGACAAATGCCAAAATCTCAGTTAATGTTTTCTCCCCGTGTAGGATTTAACTGGGACGTTAGTGGAAATGGAAGTACACAGCTTCGTGGTGGTCTTGGAATCTTTACCAGCCGTTTGCCTCTGGTTTGGCCAGGTGGTTCTTATACAAACAATGGTTTAGCAATTGGTGGTGTTTATCACAGGAGCTCCTGGGGTGATGATATTTGGTTTAGGCCTCAATGGGATAACCAGTATAAAAATTCTGATTTTGGTGGTACAGATGCTCCTTATGGAGGACAGATGGACCTTTTTGCCAAAGATTTCAAGTTCCCACAGGTATTCAGGGTAAATGCTGCCGTAGATCAGAAACTATTCTGGGGAACCATTTTGACAGTGGAAGGTATTTTTACCAAAACTCTCAACAATGTGAATTATTATAATATGAATATCTCACCTAATCCAGATATGACTATGCCGAATCTTACAGGGGCTGATAATCGTCCATATTGGGATGCTTCTTCCATTGACCCTGATTATACCCGTGTTATGGTTGGTACAAATACCAATGAAGGATATGCCTATAACTTTACAGTTCAGCTTCAGAAACCCTTTTACAAAGGTTTCACAGGAAGTATTGCCTATACTTTTGGTAGGTCAATGGCTGTAAATGATGGAACATCTTCACAGAACTCATCACAATGGAGATATATGGAGCAGGTAAAGGGTTTAAATAACCTGGAACTTTCCTATTCTGACTTTGATATGGGATCCAGAGTAGTTGGATTCCTTAGCTATCATTTTGAATGGCTGAATCATTTAGGAACAACCTTTAGCTTGTTCTATAATGGCCAATCAGGTAAGAGATATTCTTATATTTATAATGATTATGGTGATTTGAACGGAAATGGTGAGAGTGATAACAACCTTATATATATACCTGCAAACTCATCTGAAATAAATTTGAATGACGGTAGCTGGGCTGACCTGGATGCTTATATTGAAGCGGATCCTTACCTGAGTAAGCATCGTGGTGAATATGCTGAGAGAAATGGTGCCAGATCACCTTTCACCAATATTTTTGACTTCAAGATTGTTCAGGATGTTTTCACCAACTTTGGAAGCAACAAGACCCATACTCTCCAGATTACTTTTGATATTTTCAACCTTGGAAATATGTTAAATAAAGATTGGGGCAGAATGTATTGGGTTTCAAATGATGCATATAAGTTAATTGACTTTTACGATTTTGATGCCGATGGTACAACTCCAGTATTTGAATTTGATACACCTAATGGTGATCCATGGAACATTGATGACTCAGGTATCCAGAGTTCAAGATGGCAAGCTCAAATTGGATTCAGATATCTATTTTAGTCTAAGTAGAATTTGTTTTAGAAAAGGAAGTCTTTCGACCTCCTTTTCTAAAACAAATTCTGTCAAAATAAAGCTGTAATTACTGGCAGCTCAGTGAATAAACTTTGGTTTTATTTTTTGCAAAAAGATTCACTCGTCAAAAAAGCAGACTTGTGTAAAATGCAGTATAGCAGCTCTTTAGGAACGATTCGTTAATAACTTCAATGAAATGTTAATAAGTATGGAAGGCCAGCTGTTGCCTAGATTTTTTTCTATTCATAAATTGCAAGCCTGACATAACTCAGCCCCAATAATTTTAATATTTTTATTAACAATGCTTTAAAGAATTTTTTGGCATATGACTGACTCTTTCGCTCAACAAAAATCCATGGATCTGAACAATTTGATTACTGAAAAAAATACTGGCACAAAATCTAAATTAAAAGAAAAATCAAAAGCCTATTCTTTTGATGATGCTTTTAAAGCTGCTGTTAAATATTTTAATGGGGATGAACTCGCTGCTAAAGTTTGGGTCAATAAGTACGCCTTAAAAGATTCTGAAGGGGTTTTGTATGAACTCTCACCTGATGATATGCATCATAGGCTATCATCTGAAATTGCCCGCGTTGAAAAAAAATACGAAAATCCAATGTCTGAGCAGGAAGTTTTCGACCTGCTTAAAGGATTTAAATATATTGTTCCTCAAGGGGGGCCCATGACAGGTATTGGTAACCAGTATCAAATTGCCTCTCTTTCCAATTGTTTTGTGGTCGGAAATGAGGGAAGCTCTGACTCATATGGGGCCATAATGAAAACCGATCAGGAACAAGTGCAGTTGATGAAACGCAGGGGAGGTGTAGGTCATGACTTGTCACACATTCGCCCCGCAGGCAGTCCTGTAAAGAACAGCGCCTTAACTTCTACCGGTGTAGTTCCGTTTATGGAAAGATTTTCAAACTCAACCAGAGAGGTTGCACAGGATGGACGAAGAGGAGCTTTAATGCTCTCGATCTCTGTTAAACATCCCGATGCAGAAGCATTTATTGATGCAAAAATGGAGCAGGGTAAAGTCACCGGGGCCAATGTTTCAGTAAAAATTGATGATGAGTTTATGAAAGCTGTGATACAGGATAAAAAGTATACACAGCAATTTCCAATAGATTCTGATAATCCAAGAATCAAGAAAAAAATTAAAGCCAGGAAGTTGTGGGATAAAATAGTCCATAATGCCTGGAAATCAGCTGAACCAGGAATATTATTTTGGGATACTGTAATCCGTGAATCTGTTCCGGATAGCTATGCAGACCTTGGTTATAGAACAGTTTCAACAAATCCTTGTGGAGAGATTCCATTGTGCCCTTACGATAGCTGTAGGCTATTAGCAATAAATCTTTATAGCTATGTTAAGAAGCCTTTTACGAAGGAAGCCAAATTTGATTTCGATCTATTCAAAGAGCATATTAGTTATGCCCAACGGATAATGGATGATATTATTGATCTTGAAATAGAGAAAATAGATGCCATCCTACAAAAAATAAACTCTGATCCTGAAGAGGAAGAAATTACCAGAGTTGAAAGAAATTTGTGGGAGAATATCAAAGTAAAAGCCCTCGAAGGCAGACGAACCGGGATTGGGATCACTGCAGAAGGAGATATGCTTGCTTCCCTTGGACTTCAATATGGTAGTGATAATGCTATTGATTTTTCTATTGAAATTCATAAAACAATTGCCGTTGAATCTTATCGGGCATCTGTAAATTTAGCAGCTGAACGTGGGGCATTTCCGATTTACAGTAGCCACAGGGAGAAGAACAATCCTTTTATCATGCGATTGAAAGAGGCAGATGAGGATCTTTATAATGAAATGCTGGAAAAAGGAAGAAGAAACATCGCTTTATTAACAATTGCCCCAACGGGTACGACCAGCTTGATGACACAAACAACTTCAGGTATTGAACCCGTTTTTTTACCTGTCTACAAGCGGAGAAGAAAAGTGAATCCTAATGATGCTGATGTAAATGTCTCTTTTACCGATGAGCTTGGCGACGCCTGGGAAGAATATAATGTTTTCCACCACAAATTTAAAACCTGGCTGGAAATCAATGGACACAATGTTGAGGAGGTAATGGCTGCAGATGAAAAAGCCCTTGAAAAAGTTATTAAAAAATCACCCTATTACCAGGCTACATCTAATGATGTTGACTGGGTAGCAAAAGTTCGAATGCAAGGTGCTATACAAAAGTGGGTTGACCATTCTATTAGTGTAACAGTAAATTTACCTAAAGATGTATCTGAAGATATGGTTGGTCATCTGTATGTTACTGCCTGGGATAGTGGATGTAAAGGGGCAACAGTATACAGAGATGGATCAAGATCTGGAGTGTTGATTGCAAACGATAAAAAAGAAGAAAAAGAATCTCAGGAGTTTAGTTTTCCAAAACGTCCAAAGTTGTTGGATGCGGAGGTAGTCCGGTTTCAGAATAACAATGAGAAGTGGATTGCATTTGTAGGAATTTTAGAAAATCGACCTTATGAGATTTTTACGGGAATGGTTGATGAGGATGTTTTGGCTATTCCAAAATCAATTACCCAAGGTAAGATCATTAAAACACGTGACAACCAGGGAAGAACCAGATATGACTTTCAGTATACAGATAAATATGGGTACCAGAATACCATTGGAGGTCTTTCCCATATGTTCAAGAAGGAGTTCTGGAATTATGCTAAACTAATCTCAGGAATTCTACGACATGGAATGCCACTTAAGAATGTTGTTGACCTGATCTCCAAGCTTCAACTGGATAGTGAAAGCATTAATTCATGGAAAACTGGAGTTGAACGAGCCTTGAAGAAGTTTATTCCAGACGGTACAAAAGCAGCTGCAGGGCAAAAATGTACTCAATGTGAGTCAGAGAGCCTAATCTACCAGGAAGGTTGCCTGATTTGCACAGATTGTGGCCATTCTAAGTGTGGGTAAAATCAATTTTTACACACATATAAATTTAGCGCGTTAATATATTGGAGGATAATATTTGTCCTTAGCAAGGAAGGCTTTTATTATGAGTCTAAGCAAATGACTACTCAGCTAGAGTCCATACTTCGCTATAATTTCCTGTTTTGTCAGACCCAGGATACCGTGTTTCTCCCCGACTTTAATGAAGGCCTCAAGAGCTTTATCCAGGTGATGAATTTCATGACCTGCAGAAATTTGAGTTCGAATTCTTGCTTGCCCGTTAGCTACAACCGGGAAGAAGAAGCCAATTGCATAGATTCCCTCGTTGTACAGATCTTTGGAGAAGTCCTGCGATAGTTTAGCATTAAATAGCATTACAGGTACAATTGGGCTATCTCCATCTTTCAAAACAAAACCTGCCTCTGTGAGGCCTTTTCTCCAGTAATCTGTATTTATTTCAAGTTTATCACGGCGCTCAGTGCTTTCGGAAAGTATTTCCAGGACCTTCAATACCCCAGAAACAACAACCGGGGCAATTGTGTTCGAGAAAAGATATGGTCGGGCTTTTTGCCTACACATCTCAACAATTTCTTTTCTGCCAGAAACACATCCACCGGATGCTCCACCAAGTGCTTTACCAAAAGTGGTGGTTATAATATCAATTTTACCAAGTACACCATACTTTTCATGTGTGCCCCTTCCTGTCTTGCCAATAAAGCCACTTGCATGAGATTCATCAACAAACAAAAGAGCATTATATTGCTCGCATAATTCAACCATTCTGTTAAGCTTGGCTATATCTCCATCCATGGAAAATACACCATCAGTAATGACCATTTTAATACGTTTATCAGCGTGCAGCTGGAGCTTGCTTTCAAGATGCTCCATATTGGAATGTTTGAAAGTGTCGTGCTGTGCACTACAAAGCCTCATGCCATCAATAATGGAAGCATGGACCAGGCGATCAGAAATCATTATATCTTCACCTGTTAGGACAGCCTCGAAAACACCTGCATTGGCATCCATACACGATGGAAATAGTATTGTATCTTCGGTCCCCAGGAATTCAGTTACCTTATTTTCCAACTCACGATGGATATCTTGTGTTCCGCAAATAAACCGAACGGACGACATACCATATCCTCTTGACTCAAGTCCGTCATGTGCAGCCTGAATTACATCCGGGTGGCTTGAAAGTCCCAGATAATTATTAGCACACATATTAATTACCTTATTTAATGAAGATCCGGAGGGAAATTCAACCTCAATATCTGCAGCCTGTGTGGAATGAATATATCTTTCTTCTTTAAAAATTCCTGCACTTTTGATTTGTTCTAATTGGTCGAGATAAATTTTCTGAATTTGCTCACTATAACTCATGGCACTTTTGGTTTAGTTATTAAAAATGATTGTATCAATATATTCAAGAACCTAAAAAGTTAATATCATTTTCCCATGCTAGTATTCTTGGAACAGAATGCAAATAGAAAACTTGCCTGAGAAAATACGAAGTAAGAATTTCACTTCGATTTACTCAATAGTTTGAGAAAAATATCCAAATAATTCTAGTCAATAAATTCTTTTACAAGAATTACAATTTTATTTACTGAATCAAATACCTCTGGTGTGGCTTTATCATCTGGCAAATTAATTTTGTACTTATTTTCCAGAAATACTTTTAGAGAAACCAGGGAAAAGGAATCGACATAACCCCCTGAAATTAATGGGGTGTCAAAAGTTATTTCATCATCTTCATCTTCCTGATACTCATCTATTACATATTGCAGGATTACTTCTTTAATATCTTCCATTTTAAAAAATTGATTTAATGATAATTACTATGTTTATTCTTCGTCTTCAAGGGTAGAAGTATCTCCGATTTCTTCACCCCATTCTTTTGCATGAAGGATTCTGCGCATGATTTTGCCACTTCGCGTTTTGGGGAGTGTATCCATGTATTCAATATCTTGAGGCATGGCCAGCGGTGAAAGTTTTTTACGGATAAAGTTCATTATCTGCAACTCCAAATCATCACTTGCTTCATATCCGGGTTTTAGTGTGATGAAAGCTTTTACTACTTCCATATTCACTTCGTCGGGCTTGGCCACTACTGCTGATTCGCTCACAGCTTCATGTTCTAATAGAGCGGATTCAACTTCAAATGGACTTACAAGATGCCCACCAGTATTAATTACATCATCGTCCCGTCCAATAAACCAGAAATATCCATCCTTATCAATACTAGCCCTATCACCAGCCAGGTACCATCCATTCTTAATTTTTTCCTGAAATTTTTTATCATTATTCCAGTAGGTTCGCATCATGGCTGGCCACCCTGGTTGGAATGCAATAAGTCCAACTTTTCCTGTTTCTGTGAAGGGTTCAAAAGTTTTTGCATCCAAAATAGCACTCTTAATTCCAGGGAATGGTTTGCCCATTGATCCGGGCTTGACTTTCATACCTGGGAAATTGGTGATCATAATTGACCCGGTTTCTGTTTGCCAATAGGTATCAAGGAAAGGTTTTCCAAACATCTTTTCAGACCAGATAACGGCTTCAGCATTTAAGGGTTCTCCTACACTGGCAAGATGCCGTAAACTGGATAGATTAGCATTCTTAATGGGTTCCTCTCCTGCCTTCATCAGGGAGCGTATTGCCGTTGGAGCCGAATACCAGACGGAAACTTTATACTTTTCAATAAATTTGTACCAGGCATTGGCAGAAAACCCGGCATTCAGTACACATTGAGTAACACCAAGGCTCCAGGCTCCAATTATACCGTATGAAGTTCCCGTAACCCAACCCGGATCCGCTGTGCACCAGTATATATCATTCTCCTGAAGATCCAGCACCCATTTTGTAGTAAGAAACTGAGAAATCAATGAGTAATGGACATGCTTTACACCTTTTGGCTGCCCTGTAGTTCCTGAAGTATAATGTAATACAGAGGGAGATTCCGCTTTAGTCGGGAAAATCTCAAACTCTTCAACCGGTGTTTCATTTTTTAGATCAAATGATACTTCTTTGTCTTGTAGAGGCCTTTTTGCATCATAATCCACCACTACAATATATTCAAGTGAAGGAAGTTGATCAAGGATTCTTCTCACCTTGGGAAGATGTTTTTTCTGTGTAATTATTGCTCGGGTTTGCGCATTATCAAGGCGAACATAAAGTGATTCATCGCCAAAGGCTGAAAACAAAGGCTGAACAACGGCACCAATTTTTAAAACTCCCAGGAACGAAATATAAAGTTCAGGAATGCGGTCCATAAAGAGGCAAACTCTATCCTCATTTTTAACTCCTAAGGTCTGTAGAAAAGAGCCAATCGTATTGCTTGTAATACGAATATCGTTAAATGTGTATTTTTTTTCTACACCGCCAAATCCTTCCCATTGAAGAGCCAGTTTATCGGCCTTCCCCATCTGGCATATGCGGTCTGAACAATACCATCCAATGTTAATAATATCCCCATCCTGGTAGTTTAACTCTTTTTCAGAAGCCGACCAGTCAAAATTCTTAATTCTATCTTCGTAGGAACCAATGTTGGACATAAATCAGGAATTAAATTGTTAGGAAACAGCTTACAAGTTAATATTAATTTGTTTACATTTTCAAGCGCATAATTGATTTTCAACATTGTTTTACAACATGTTTTTTAGCCATTATTGAAGCCCGAATTCCGTTTTTCTGGTATTAAATGATTATAAAAATCTGTTTCATACAAATAGTAAGTCCATTAGCTAACATAAATAGCCAAAGATAGGCTGTTAAACAGGCTATCTTTTAGGGATGTGTTTAAAAAAGAATTGGCTTTCTTTGGTTTAGATCAGTATGAAGTAGTAATTATTTACAAATGCCTTTTTCTTTCCATTCCTGCCTGATCTTAGAAAATGTTTCTATAGCAAATTGAATTTGTTCAGGGGTATGTGCTGCACTTATTTGTACCCTTATTCTTGACTTTCCTTTAGGAACAACAGGGTAATAAAAACCAATAACATAAATTCCCCTTGCAAGTAGTTCCTCTGCCAATTCTTGAGATAATTTTGCATCATTGGGAAGATGTCCTAACATAATAGGAACAATGGGATGAGTTCCAGGAACGATGGTATATCCGGCGTCCTCAAGTCCTTTTCTGAATGTCTGAGTGTTTTCTTCTAATTTATGAATCAATTCATTATTTTCTGAAAGCATTTTAAGTACCTCCAGTGTTGCACCCACAATAGCCGGTGATAATGAGTTTGAGAACAGGTAGGGCCTTGACCTCTGTCTTAGCATATCAATAATCTCTTTTTTTCCTGATACACAACCACCGGAAGCACCACCAAGAGCTTTGCCAAAAGTAGTAGTGATAATATCAACTCGTCCCATAGCATTGCAATATTCCACACTTCCTCTACCGGTTTTCCCAACAAATCCGGTTGCATGTGAATCGTCAACCAATACCAGTGCCTTGTATTTATCGGCCAGGTCGCATATCTTATCTACCTGGGCAATAATTCCATCCATGGAGAACACTCCATCGGTAACAATCAATTTAAATTTTGCCTGGTCGCAATCGGCTTTTTTAAGTTGTTCCTCCAGGTCGGCCATATTGTTATTTCTATATCGATACCTGTTGGCTTTACATAGTCTGACGCCGTCAATTATGGACGCATGATTCAGCTCATCGGAAATAATTGCAGAAGCGGACCCGAGCAAAGGCTCAAAAACACCACCATTGGCATCAAAAGCAGAGGAATAGAGTATAGTATCTTCCATTCCAAGGAACTCGGATAATTTTTCCTCTAAGTCTTTGTGAATATCCTGAGTGCCACATATAAAGCGCACAGACGACAAACCGTATCCATGTGTGTCGAGAGCTTTCTTGGCGGCTTCAATTACCCTAGGGTGGGAGGAAAGTCCAAGATAATTATTTGCACAAAAGTTTAATACTTTTAAGCCTTTTTTCGTTTCTATTTCTATCCTTTGAGGAGTGGTGATTATTCTTTCCTCTTTATAGTATCCACCATCGCGGATTACCTGTAATTCTGATTCCAAATGATCTTTAAGATCTCCGTACATAGTTTATTTTTTAAAATTTAAAACTTATTTTACTATTCCCAATCTAAAATAACTTTACCACTATCTCCCTTCTCCATGGCGTCAAACCCCTTTTGAAAATCTTCAAATGGGAAGCGATGAGTAATAATAGGTGATATATCGAGTCCTGAAATTAACATTTGCTCCATTTTATACCATGTTTCAAACATTTCTCTTCCATATATACCCTTTATTTGAAGTGCTTTAAAAATAATCTTATCCCAGGGAACAGTAGTATCGTTTGGCAATATCCCCAACAGGGCAATTTTTGATCCATTATACATGTTCTGAATCATTTCATTGAAAGCCATAGGAGACCCAGACATTTCAAGTCCTACATCAAATCCAACCATCCCAAGGAAGTCGACTGTATCTTTTATTTTTTCTCCTTTTGATGGATTAACAGTTACAGTAGCGCCCATTTTTTTAGCTATCTCCAATCTGGAATCACTCAAATCACTAACCACTACATATCTTGCTCCTGCAAAACGGCAAATTGCCACAGCCATGCTACCAATAAGGCCCGCTCCTGTAATGAGGACATCTTCTCCAAGAACTGGGAATGATAAGGCTGTATGGGCTGCATTGCCAAATGGATCCATAATGGAGGCAATTTCATCACTGATTCTATCATCAAGGTGAAGTACATTTTCCTGTGGTATGATTACATACTCAGCAAATGCACCATCCCTGTTAACACCTACCCCAATTGTATTTTGACAAACATGTTTCTTGCCACGTCGGCAATTACGACAATGCCCACATGCGATATGTCCTTCTCCTGTAACACGGTCGCCCAGTTTAATGTTTTTTACACCTGACCCTATTTTATGTACAATCCCGGAATATTCGTGTCCAATAATCATAGGGGTTTTGATTGTCTTACTAGCCCAGTCATCCCACATGTAGATATGCAAATCAGTACCGCATATAGCTGTTTTCTTCACTTTTATCATTACATCATTAATACCAGGTTCCGGAATTTTAACATCCTGGAGCCAGATACCCTTTTCAGGTTTTGTTTTTACAAGAGCCTTCATTGTTTTCATAGGACAAGGTATTCAAGATTTAGAGCAATTTGAACGTTTATAAATTATTTGAAATATTCCTTCATAAAACGATAGTCGAAAATAATATAATTTCAATCGCCAAAAAAAAACATTTATCACAATTCAATTTTTATTGAATTTTATACATCTTGTATTAGGAACTTCTTAATTAAATAGCTCCTTTTTTCGCGAACTCCCTATATTTGCATAAAATTTAATAATTTATAAAATAATGAATTCAGTACGTGTTAGATTTGCTCCCAGCCCAACCGGTCCATTGCATATGGGCGGTGTAAGAACAGCTTTGTATAATTACTTATTTGCCAGGAAAAATAATGGTGTATTTATTCTACGCATTGAGGATACGGATCAAAAGAGGTATGTTAAGGGGGCAGAGGAGTACATATATGAATCGCTGAATTGGTGTGGAATTGAACCAGATGAAGGAATTAGGGAGGGGGGAGATTATGGCCCATACAGGCAGTCTGAGCGAAAAGGTATATACCTGGAGTATATTGATAAACTGATTGAATCTGGTGATGCTTACTATGCATTTGATACACCAGAGGAGTTGAATGAATTGCGTAAAATCAAGGAGAAAGAAGGCTCAGCATTTACCTATGATGCGAAAGCCAGGGTTTCATTAAATAACTCCTTAAATCTATCAGCTATAGATTTAGAGAACAAAATCAAAAGTGGAGATCCATATGTGATCCGATTTAAAGTTCCTGAGAATGAAAGGTTAAAATTCAGAGATCTGATCCGTGGAGATATTGAAGTAGATACATCCACATTAGATGATAAGGTACTATTTAAATCTGATGGTATGCCTACCTATCACCTGGCAAATATTGTTGATGATTATTTAATGAAAATCTCGCATGTGATAAGGGGAGAAGAATGGTTACCCTCTTTACCTTTACATATTTTACTGTATAAAGCGTTTGGATGGGAAAATGAAATGCCACAGTTTGCTCATATGCCCC
>JASJGS010000199.1:0-3043 GCA_033791445.1 Bacteroidales bacterium
GATCCAGACAAAGCTGAAAAAAGATGAATTAACACAAAAGGAATATGATGAAGCAGTTGAGATCCTGGATAATAAACTTGAAGAAATGTGGAAACGATTGGATGGGACTTATCAGATAAATAATGATAATTGAAAATTGGATCAATATTATGAAACCCATTAACAGAACAGCAATCACCATCATATCGAAACAACCATACACTGATTGGATAAATAGCTTTGATGGTACGGTCGGAAATGAAGATCCCCAGGTGACTACAATTTTAATCCCTGATAAATACGATGAAATTGATTATGAAAACTATTTGAAAAAAATTTTTAAGAAAATATTTGATGATCAGCTTGAATCATGGACTGCGAATCCTGATGAGTGGCCAAAGAAACGGGATTATAAAATGTTCAAAAAATGGTTTGACGTTCTTTGTTCAGATATAATTTGGGATTATGTGGATGGGGATATAGAGCATGATGAAGATTGAATTGAAGAAGGGTATTTTTTTCATTCCAAGCCGTTTGCCGGGTTTAGACTATAGTATTGAACACCAGAGAAAAATTCAATTTGTTAGGAAATATAAACCGTATAATTCATGTTATATTTCTAACCCCCTTCTTAATGCTGAGCACCCAGCACTTATTTTGGAAGTTCTCTCTCTATTGAAAATTTTACTCGTCACACAGGGCCCTCTTCTTTTGCTTACCTGTCGGTATCTCTGAAATTATGATACCCCCAATAATCATTAATGCACCCAAGCCCGCTACATCTGAAAGGCTTTCATTTAGTACAAGAAAAGCCGTCAGGGCTGCAAATACAGGTTCCATGGTAAAAATAAGTGCCACCCGAGTGGAGGTTAGGTGGCTTTGTGCAAATGTCTGAATCATTAACGCTATTCCGGTTCCAAGGATTGCGGCAATCAAAATGGCTACCATCACGATGGGTTTTCCCATTACGCTGAGATGCGGTAATCCATTCACGCCTTCAAAGGCCAGTACAGACCCCAGACTGAGAATGGAAACAGTGCTCAGCTGGATCAATGTCAATTTTAGGATTTCATGTTTCCGGCCCAATTTCCCCGTATAAATGATATGCAGGGCAAACCCTATGGCACCGATCAGAGTTAACAGATCGCCATAATTAAAGGGTGTCTCTCCGGAAGCTGTCAGCAGGTAGAGTCCCGTTGCTGCACCACCGATACCCACACCTGTCAGTAACTGAAATGGTTCCTTGAGCAATATAAGTGCAATCAAGGGGACAAGAATAACACTAAGACTTGTGATGAACCCACAATTGGACACCGTAGTATAAAGAAGTCCCATTGTCTGGAAAGTAAATCCCAGGTACAATAGTAACCCAAGAAAACAACCATTTAAGATAATGTCTTTGTTGAATCCCTTAAATTTTTTTTTGACCACGGTGCACAGGGCAATGAAAAGAGCGGCAATCCCAAATCGGACTGCATTGAAACTGTGGGGGTCCAGAAATTCAATGGCATTGTGAATCAGAACAAATTCTATACCCCAAATAAAGGTTATGAGAAACACCCCAAGGGCGGCCACTTTTGATACGTTCATTTTTTTAACTTTCCTTAATGGATCAATGGGAAAATCTGACATTGACTATATGGTCATTCAGTTAATTTTTAATTGACTGTATATCCATTCAGTGATACTGTCAAGAAAATAGTTTGCGTATTATTTTTTTTAGTCCCAGTATTGGAGAAACCATGGCAAGCCAAAACCAGATTCCGCCTTCAAATCCGAGCCGAGCCGTTCAAAAACAGGTCACCCGTAAAAAGCTCATTGACGCCACCGTTCAGGTCATTGCGGAGCAGGGAATTGCCGGCGTAACCTTGGCCAAAGTCGCGAAGCGGACAGGCTTGTCCCAGGGAATCTGTAATTTTCATTTTAAGACCAAAAAATTGCTTCTCCTTGAAGCCTTTCGCATGCTGTATTCAGAACATGAGGCTGCCTGGCGAAGCATTTTATCCGATTCCAGTAAAAGCCCGGAATCCAGGTTACAAATTCTGGTCAGAACAATTCTCACCCCGCCCATTGCCGACCATACTAAACTTGCTGTTTGGATGTCATTCTGGGGGGTTACCCCTCATCGTCAAACCTACCTTGAAATTTGTGGAAAACTGGATCGTGAATATGAAACAGAAGTGGAAAATTTGATAAGAAAGATGGCCAAAGGCCAAGAAACTATAAACGGAATGAGCCTTAAAGCCATTGCCGTCACCCTGACCGCCATGATGGACGGCTTCTGGGTCAATTATTTAATCTCTCCGGGCTGCCTTCCCCGAGAAGATGCCGTTAACGCCTGCCTGAATTTTTTATCCGGCTTTTTTCCAAGCATCAACAGTATGGAAGATTAATTTGCAAAGTGTCGCCAATCTTTGCGTATAAAAATACTTGGGAGAGGCGTTGACTTCTTTTTCCAGTTCTTAGTGCGATTCAGAATTTGAGGGCGTTGCTTTGTCTTCAAAATTTAAAGTCCAATATTCCTTATTTTTATAGATTTATAAATTAGAAATTGGGAGAAGACTTTGTCTATTTTTGTTGCGAGTAAATACCGGATTTCAAACCCCGGACTAATAGAAGAGCGTTTAATCGATTGTTGCATGCCACCAGTATTTTAGGTTGCATACAGATTTGCAACAAATCGATTAAATGTGTGAACTGAATCTGGATAAAACGGAGAAAGCTGAGAAAAAAAAGACGCAAAAATTCTTACTACGGGTATTGTATGCCCCTTACAAATGCCACGTCCGACGTACGCGCCCATCTAAGTGGTCGTGAAGTTTCAACTGGTCTCTTCCTTCCAGTCACTAAGTTGGAACAAGACTGGTGAATTTCCTCGGACTTTAACAGTATCTCAGACAAGTGCATAAATGATTACATGTGCATAATTAAAAAGTCAATTCATCCTTAAAAAATTTCCACAAAGCGGCTTGGTTTAGGTGATTATGACCAAAGGCTTTGGCAAGTCAGTTTTTTAAATTCCTTTAAAACTTTATGCTACTTTACAATATGCCGAGGCCGCTTC
>JASJGS010000200.1:0-5154 GCA_033791445.1 Bacteroidales bacterium
CTGGTACTCTATAAAAATTACAGTTGAAGAATGGCCTATAGCACTGCCAAAAGGTCATAAAGTTGAATCAAAATTTCAAAAGCGAGAAAAGGTTACATACTATATATGGGGGTCCCTTCAATTTGTCTGGACTGAGTCTTTAAAATACCAGTAAACTCAGTTGGTTTACAGCCGAAACCCCATATAAATAGACAGAAGACTCACTTCAATTTATCCCAAATTTCTACCCAAACCAATCACTTCTTGGCAAAGGAATCCAAGGTTTTACATGGAGCACCAAATGGAATGAGAAATTGGCATTTTAAAAGAAGGTTACCTGCCAGTGGAATTTTATTTCTGTAATAAAATTTGTTTTGCGTTAATATATGCTGTATAATAATTTTTATTGAATTCACTTGTGTGAAACATGACTTCTTCTCTATTTCAAACTTTTTAAGTGTTAAAAAACATTCATGGTAGTTCAGTTATAATACAGATGGAACAAGCTACATGGACGTTCGTTTTTACATTTACAGCATTCTGAAATTACCTCGCAGATATTCATAAATCCAATCTTTCAGCTTAAATCAATATCAATGGAGAATTGAAAATGGATGATGATGTATTTGGTGAGTTTGAAAAGGAAGAGAACAATACCGGAACATCCAAAGAAAATGTCAGTTATATTTTTGAAGTGAGTCTTGGCGAGGCGTTATACGCAGAGGCACCGTCGGATGGTATTTGGTATAGGATATTTGAGGTTCCTGGTGAAATTAATTTACTGCAATTTCATAAGATATCGATTGAAGTGCTTAGATGGGGGATTTATTTTTATTGGGAACCTTTTGTGTTTACAATTGGCGATGTTGATTATGCCGAGATAGGATCAGAAGAACCATTAATAATAGATAATTTTTCAAATCGAAAACTACTTTCTTGTGAGGTTTTTCTGTCTAATATTCTAATAAAAGAAAAGACAAATATTATATTTACTTATAAATTGGGTAGCTACTCTGTTTTTAGACATGGCATTTTTCCTGAGATAGAACTGATTTGTTTAGGTATCAGCCAGCATTGTACAAATGAACATCTACCAAGAATAATTCGCTTTCGTGGATACGACTTATGTCCTTATACTAATACGTTTGACAAAAATCATTGGGCGGATACCACGCTACCAAAAAAAATTGATTACTTCTATCGAGCAGACACATGCCGTAAGCCGCTTGATAAGGTTAGGTTCGTTTTGAAGGAAGATGCTGCCACACTTAGAGGCTGGAGAATCAAAGATGACAGAAGGAGATGGGAGCGAGCAGTAGTGATCCTAGAAAACAGAAACCTGACTGTAGCTCAAATCGCAACAAAAATTGAACGTCCTCACTCAAGAATACGAGAATGGATATATAGCTTCAATTGCTTTGGCATTGAAGGACTTAAGCGTACACTCGACAATAGACGGCTTGGAATACGCGAGTCAACAAAGTCTAAATCCGATAAAATCATCGAAATTCTTCATGACAGACCAATTTCATATGACGTCAACCGCAGTAGTTGGAATAGGGAAGGAATTGCTACGGCGTACAAAGAGAAATTCGGCGAGGAAATATCTGTTGCAACAGTTAGTAGGCTAGTTAAAATTGCAGGATATGGATGGAGAAAATCAAGGCGTGTTCTAACAAGTTCAGATCCACAATATCAAGAGAAAATTCAAGCAATACTTGAGGCTCTTCATTCATTGAAATCAAGTGAACTGTTCTTTTTCATAGATGAGATGGGGCCAATTTTAATAAGGAAACAATCTGGACGGAGTTATCTCAAAAAGAATGAAACAAATCTGATTTCACGCAATCAGATAACTAAAGGTGTATTAACATTTACCGGTGCGCTCAGTGCAACCACCAATCAAATGACATGGTTATATGGAAAAAACAAAAATACTACGGGTATGATTGAAATAATTGAGTTACTGTTCAATAAACATTATGATAAAAATAGATTAATAATAACCTGGGATGCAGCTTCATGGCATCGTTCAATTGAACTAACGACTTGGTTGGATGGCTTTAATGCTACGACAAAGATACAAAAATTCGGCCCTATTATTGAACTAATCCCTTTGCCTAATTGCTCTCAGTTTCTAAATGTGATCGAAGCCGTTTTTTCAGCAATGAAAAGAGCCATTATCCACAATTCAGACTATCAGTCAGCAAAAGAAATGAAAACCGCAATTTCAAGACATTTTGCTGAACGAAATGATTTTTTTGCCAAGAACCCAAAACGAGCAGGCAAAAAAATTTGGGATATCGATTTCTTCCGTGATTACGCGAAACTAACTTGTGGAAGCTATAGAGAATGGTAACATCAAATTATTTATTTTTTATTGACTCCACATTTATTCTAAAGAGTACCTATGAAACTTTCTTGGGTTGTCCCCTCTTAACATTTGACGGGAAAAACAACACTTTTTTATATGGATTTTTACGAAATCTCCTTCGCCTCCGAACTCGGTTAGGTATAAATAAGCTATTAGTTGCTTTCGGGAAAGAAAGCTATGTAGTTGCCACAGAATCCGATGTGTTATCGGTTATTGAATTCCTGGTTAATATAGACATTTCATATTTGAACAAGCCTCTATTATCTTCTTTAGAATTGGCAGTAACACTAAAATCTCAGGTTGATTATTTTCTGACTGATGATGAGATTTTTTTTCAATTAGCAAGTGAAAATCAGTTTATCATCCTTGCTGGAACTGGTCAGAAATTTCAGTGTTTATCAAGTAAAGATATCGAACAGCGGATTGGTGTTCCCCAAAAGTATATAAACACATACCTATCGTTAACATCCATCTCAAAAACAATGACTTTAACTAAACGCCAGATTATCCGTCTAATCGAAAAACACGGTGATATACAAAATATCTATCGAAATATTGATTGGATTTCTCCAGCAGGCGTACGAAAAATGCTTAGGAAAAATAAGAAATTTATTTTGTCAAATTTTGATAACTCGAATATCTCAAAGTTTATCCAATTACGATTACCGACAATTCAGGACCACACTTTGGAACTTGATATGCTTCATAAAGAAAAGCTGATGCATGATCATGGTTTTCATTCTTTGGTTCGTTTATTAAAAAAACCTACTGCTGTTAAATTGGAGTGTGGAATTGAAAAGAAGTCAGAAACTTATAAGGCTGTTACAAATCGGCGTTCGTTAGATGATCTAATCACTGAAATACTAAACTCAACAATATGTGCAATCGACACTGAGTCCGATGACAAAGACCCTCATATAGCTACATTGTTGGGAGTTTCTTTCTCTTTAAAAAAAGACGAAGCCTTTTTTGTACCTCTTTTGAGTAGCGATTTACAGAACATCAACGGCAAAGATGTCCGCCAAGCACTGAAGAGAATCTTTGCGGCAGGCACTCACTTTGTAGGGCACAATATCAAGTATGATTATATGATGCTTCGACGGATTGGAATAGAAATACCAGTTATTCATTTTGACACTATGCTAGCAGCATTTGAGTGCTATGGTGACATGGAATTTTTAAATCTCGCCCATTTGGCAAAAATATTCTTAAGTAAACACATCAAATCTTATAAGGAAGTAGTAAAAAAGGGTCAGACATTTTTAGAACTGCCCTTGAAAGAAATGGTGAAACATGGTTGCCAAGATGCTGACATAACTTTGCAACTATATCATTTTCTTAAAGTAGAATTACAAAATCGAGGAATTTTAGACCAATTTGAGAAGAATGTTCTCCCTGAAATAAAACTATTAGGCGAGATGGAGTACCAGGGAGTCAAGGTTAAATCACCTAAATTATTGCAACTACGAGAGGATTTAATTAGCAAAATTATCAAATTAAGGGAATTGATTTACGCTATTTTTGGTAAAAAGTTCGACTTAAATTCTCAGAAAGAATTAGCTGCTCTTTTAAAAGAAAATCATGATCTAAAGACATTGATTGGATCACAATCAATTACGATATCGTTACTTCGGAGTCTATCGACCAGTTATCCTGTTATTCAAAATATTATTAAATATAAGCAGTATTCAAAGGATCTGAGAGCGTTGGATTTGATTTCAAAAGCCGTTAAAAAAAATAGAGTCTATCCGACTTTTAACCAGACCCGCACAAAATATGGGCAATTATGTTCAAAGAACCCTAACTTGTTCGAATTAGAGATAGTAAATATAAATTGCTGTTTTGACGACATTTTAAAACCTTACTTTAGAGATCGTAATAGAATATTTAGTATTCTTGGCCGGATTAGTGGCGATAAAAAGTTGATTGATGATTATTTGAAAGGATGGGTTAGCTTGGTTAAACTGCGGCCATTATTGCAAAGGATTGATGTAGAAGAATTAATACTTTCAGTTGTAATTGGTGAATCTGATTTCAAGTTAACTCAGAAATTCATGATCAATCGTGTTGACTTATCCATGTTACACCATGATATCGAAAAACGGTATACTCGATTATTTGAATGGAAAGGTATTTTTTGTAAAGAAACGCTCATGCAGGGTTACGCAGTTCTGAACGATCAAAAAAAGTATTTATCAGGATTATCGAGTTCAAATTTAGAGAAGAAAAAAAACGCACTAATCTTAGCAATAAAATGGGCTATTCAGTATTAGATCAAATCTTTATCCTTGACAAGTTGATCCAATTGTTAAAAATCGTCAAATTAGACACTGCCTCCGACTTGCAAGGGCGCATCATTTTGCGTTACGCTTTTGTCTTAAAAACAGTTCACGCTAACTGCACAGCTGTCCAAGTGGCGGCTGAGTTAAACATATGAACCGGAAGCGGTTATAGAAATCATTTTCCCGCATGAATCTATATATAAAAATTTTAACATTTGAAAACTAGATAATTGCAAGGTATCAGGTGATTATATATGGTATCTATAGAGACGAGTCAAATCAAACAAATTACCGAGCGCTTCTTCCACCAATCCGGGTTTTTTGAATTTTTCCAATATACCATATTTGGTATGGACAGTTTTTTTATCCTTGAACTTAAAAATCAATTATATGGGAACGAGAAGAATCAAATTCATTAAGAGCCCATTCTCTTATATTGGAGATACAGTAAATTTTTATCCAAACCCCCGGGAAAATTATTTTCAAACGTTGCTAAAATGGTTTTGATATTTATTTAGT
>JASJGS010000201.1:0-6647 GCA_033791445.1 Bacteroidales bacterium
TGATTAAATCGGATCATGGTGTTATTAGGTCTCATCTTGCTAAACACTTGAGGTCATTTTAGCTAATACCAAAAGTAGATTTTTGCCGGCACAATTGCAAAATGAACCGGTTCATACCATTTTGGGAATACTATTTATTAAAATAGTTGGTTTTATATAAATAGGATCAGTAAAAAGAAAGCTTATTTTAGTTTTTTTATAAAATTACAGCAATAAATGATCTTAAATAATTATCTCAGAATGTTATATTTGTAAATAAACAGAAAGCCATGGGAACGTCATCGAAAAAAATAAAAAGCTTTATTTCAGGTAGGGTAAGTCCCTATGTCTTTTCAGAGGAATCTATATCAGAGGAAGATATTATGACCTTATTTGGTGCTGCTAGACTGGCTCCATCCAGTTTTAATGAGCAACCCTGGCGATTTGTGTATGCTAAAAAAGATTCTGAGGAGGAATTTAATAAATTATTATCCATACTAATGGAGGGAAACAGAGAATGGGCTAAACATGCTCCACTAGTTGGAATTAGTATCGCTAAATTAAATTTTTCATTAAACGGAAACCCGAATCGTTTTGCGATTCATGATGTAGGTCTTGCTATGGGTGGATTATTAGCTCAGGCCACCAGTATGGGAATTAAAGTCCACCAAATGGGCGGGTATTATCTTGATAAAGCCAGTGATGTATTGGATTTGCCAAGGGGCTATGAGCCTGTGGCTATGTTTGTAATGGGTTATCAGGGAAATCCGGATGATCTTACGGAAGATATTAAAAGAAAGGAGCTACGGGAGCATTCCCGCAGGCCGCTTAATGAGCTTGTTTCAATGGGAGATTTCAAATTTGAAGGCTAAATATGGGCTTGGTTAGAAAAAGGCAAAACAATCCAATCCTGATTCAGGCTTTAACTGGAGTTGCTTTTTTAGCTAGTAGAATCAATTTATAAATACAATTTTTGCATCTTAATTGGCATTATGCTAAATTTCAAGTGTGAAGTGATATGCCTGGATACTAATTTGTTTTATTGCCCATGTAGCAATTCCCATTTCTATTCGAAAGCATAGGTGACTTCTTTGCAGGAAGCGGAAAATGCTACTGTTCATTTTGTATATAATTAGAACCTGGAAATGAATTCAAAAAAACGATTAATGCGAAGTTTTTTTATTGCTATTTCTCTCTTAATCTTATTTAGCCTAAGTAGTTTTAATCAATCTTTGCTGGTTGAGGCTGAGAATTTTAAAGAGAAGGGTGGATGGTTGGTCGATCCGCAATTCGTCCAGCAGATGGGCTCTCCATATTTATTGGCCCATGGCCTGGGTATTCCTGTGAAGAATGCAATAACTGAACTAAGCTTTGAAAACCCCGGAACATATACCGTATGGGTAAGAACTATGAACTGGTCACCTGGAAATTGGTCTGCTCCGGGTCGGTTCAAAATACGTATAAACGGCCTTGAGTTGAATTCGGAATTGGGCATTGATACGGGATGGAAATGGCAGGAAGCAGGCAGCCTGAAAATCAAGAAAGGAATAAGCCGCATTGAATTATTGGATCTAACGGGTTTCGATGGGAGATGTGATGCCATTTTCTTTTCTAGTCAGAATAGAAAACCGCCTGACAATAATTCGGAGTTGGCACTCTGGCGAAAGCAGCAACTAAATGAAAAAGTGAATCCAGAACATATTGAGAATTTTGATCTGGTAATTGTTGGGGGAGGAATAGCTGGTTGTGCTGCATCTATTGCAGCGGCTGAACAGGGATTGACTGTAGCCTTGATACATGACCGGCCTGTTCTGGGAGGGAATGCTAGCAGCGAAATCAGGGTTCATACAGAAGGAATTCCCTGGAATTCTGAAAGGATTATAAGTATGATTAACACAAAATGGTGGCCCAATGGTTCCCCTGATTCTAAATTGGATGATGAAAAGAGACATCGGAACATTGAGAAATATGAGAATATTGCACTTTTCCTGAATTGGCGTGCCTTTTCTGCTAATTCTGTTAATAATCAGATTAAAGCAGTGGATGCAAAGCATACCTCCACTGGTGAAACCATGCGCTTTTCTGCCCCTGTATTCATAGATTGTACAGGTGATGGTTGGATTGGCTTCTGGGCAGGTGCAGAATATATGTATGGTCGCGAAGAGGCAAAAAAATTCGATGAAAGCTGGGAAAAGTATGGCGAACTATGGAGTCCGACTCAAGCTGATAATAAGGTTATGGGCGCCTCGGTACTTTGGCGATCCACGAGATTATCTGAACCTGCACAATTCCCAGAAGTTCCCTGGGCAATTGAGGTAGCCAGTGATTATGCAGCCTCTAAAGGTACCTGGAACTGGGAGTATTCCAATAATGATTTACACCAGATTTCAGATGCAGAGAAGATTAGAGATCATATGTTAAAAGCCATTTACGGTTCTTTCTACAATACAAAACAGAATCCAGGGAATGAAAATCTGCAATTGGAATGGGTCTCTTATCTGGTTGGGAAAAGAGAGTCAAGGAGACTGGTCGGAGATTATATATATACCTTCAATGATGTGAGAGAAATGAGGGAATTTCAAGATGCTGTGGTAAAAGAAACCAGACCCGTTGATGTGCACTACCAGCAACATCTATTAGATTCAATCAAACCCGATTTCCTATCCGAGGCTTTATATTACAAAGTAGATTATTACTATCTCCCATTTCGTAGTTTGTATTCAAAAAATATAAGCAACCTTCTAATGGCTGGCAGATGCTTTAGTTGCTCACATATTGGTTTAGGTGGCCCCAGAGTTATGCATACAACCGGACAAATGGGTGTAGCAACAGGATATGCAGCCTTTTTATGCAAGAAGTATAATACAGATCCGAGAGGAGTTTATACCGATCACATTATCGAATTGCAAGAATTAATAGAAAAGGGGTATAAAAATTATCCTTAAATTTATACCTCGATAGCAGTAGTTTGTAACCGGAATGTAAATTCCCTTTAAAGCAGCATTTGGATGAGATATTTGGTGAGAAAAATGTGGGTTTTATGTACCCTTTGTTTTTTGCTTAGTTCAGGATTTTCGCAAGAAAATGTCAAATGTCTTATTAAAACAAGTTTAGGAGAAATTGTTGTTGAATTGTATTATGATAAGGCCCCCATTACAGTTCGAAACTTTTTAAAGTATGTAAATCTTGAATTGTACTATCAAACTAGTTTTTATAGGGTTTGCAATCCGGAAAATGAATCTGAACGGGAAATCAAAATTGAGGTAATCCAGGGTGGCAATGTTGCTGATAAAAACTTATCTGAACCCATACCCCTGGAAACTACCCAGAAAACTGGACTGAAACATGAAAACGGTACGATTTCTATGGCTCGGGGAGGACCCAATACCGCTCAGAGCAGCTTTTTCATTTGTATACACGACCAGCCAGAACTGGATTTTGGTGGTAAACGAAATCCCGATGGACAGGGATTTGCGGCTTTCGGGAAAGTTATCAAAGGAATGGAGGTCGTACATTTAATTCAGAAGCAAGAGGATAAAGGTCAGTTCCTGATTGAACCCGTAAATATTTATTCCATTACACAGATTATATTATACGACCAATTGATGAAATAAGTATCACTTAAAGTTAAACTGAAATGAATAATCCATCCAGCACGGAAAAAAAAGATGCTTCCATGCCCAATTTTGCTTTCAGGATGATGAGCTGGATTTTTAATATTATGGATATCTTCCGTTCGGTAGACTGCTATATTGATGATTATGGAATAACTGAAGGTTTCGTTGTTATGGACTATGGTTGTGGTCCGGGAAGATATATAAGGAGAGCTTCTGAATTGGTTGGGGAAAAGGGTAAGGTCTATGCAGTTGATATCCATGAATTGGCGATGACTGCTGTTAAAAAGCTTATAAAGAAGTATTCATTGACAAATGTAGAAGCATTTTTGTCAGATGGGAGCAGGATTGATCTTGAAAGTGGTACGGTGAATCTTATTTATGCCCTGGATATGTTTCATATGGTCAAAAATACAGATGTCCTGTTAAAAGAATGGAAGCGGATAGTTAAATTAACAGGTGTTTTAATTCTTGAAGATGGTCACCAACCCAGAGAATCAACCCGTGAAAAAGTATTGAATTCTGGTGCCTGGAGTATTGAGGAAGAAACGAAAAAGACCCTCATATGCAGACCTAATTGATGGGCTGTAGCCTTAACTTACTTGATATTAGTTGTTTATGTTAGTAAATCCTTGTTGAAAAGATGTGGAAATTATCCAGTGCATTGTATTAAATAGCATAAGGTCGTTTTTGAAAATTGCTTATATTGTAAGACCTATATTTCTTCAATGAAAAATTCAATTAAATATAAGATCCTACCTGGTAAGAGACTCGTTATTCACCTATATGAAGGTAAGGTCACCATGGATCTTATAAAAGCAAATGCCAAAGGATTAATAGAAGATGAGGATTTCCGGCCATACTATAATGAGATTACAGATCTTAGAAATTCTGAACTGATTTTTAATCATAAGGACGATTTGATTAATTATGTTGAATTCCTAAAAAAGAAAAGAGGGTACCTTTCTAACAGAAAAATTGCAGTTCTTACAGATTCACCAGATCACGTAGTAAAATCTACCCTTTATAAAGAATTGGGCGTTATTCTCCCAATGAAACTACAGGTTTTTTCCACTTGTGAATCCGCTTTAATTTACCTGGATATCACTGATTTTAGTGAAGAGGAGTTTGAATCAATTATAGATAAATTAGAAGAGAATTCTGTTTCTCTTATTGACTAGCCTTCATTTTTGGAAAAAAAATTCCACTTTTTTTACTGATTTAAAAATCATTTGTACATTTTTGTATCATGAAAAGACTTGTTTTAACAAATGAGGTTTATGAATTTTTAATCAAATTGGAATGAAGAAAATACTTACGTCTATATTAATATTTCTATTTGTTTTTTTTTTACAGCTGAATGCACAGAAAATCGTTACCGACAGGCCTGATCAAACTGAATCCTCTACCACAATTCCTTTTAAAAGCTTTCAAATTGAAAGTGGGTTTCTATTAGGGTATTGGGAGCTTGGTGGAGAGAACGAAAGACTGGCATTGGGGCCATCCACATTGTTCCGATATGGTATTGCTAAATGGATTGAAATCAGGTTAGTAAGCCAGTATGCCAACCTGAAAGTTTCCTCCGGCAATACAAGCACCAGTCATTCTGGTTTTTTAGATCTGGAAATTGGAGCCAAAGTGCAGGTGTTCAAAAAAGAAGATGTGAATACAGAAATAGCTTTCCTTTCTCACCTGGTTGCACCTTCCGGCTCAACAGAATTAAGTACTGGGAAGGTGGGTGTTATAAATAAGCTTGCGTTTTCGCATTCGCTGACTGAACAAATAGGACTGGGTTATAATATTGGCTATAACTATTTTGGATTGGGTTCCGGTATGGTGACTTATTCCCTGGTATTTGGGTTTGGCCTTACTGATGCATTGGGCTTATATTTAGAACCCTATGGGGAGTGGGTTATTTCTGAAGATTTCTTTGCCAATTTCAATGCTGGCCTAACCTACCTGGTGAAGGATAACTTCCAACTTGATTTTTCTTTTGGAACTGGGTTAAACCATAAAATGAACTTTCTTTCTGTGGGGTTAAGCTGGAATATTAGTCCCAAAGCCAGCAATAAATCTTGAGGCATATAGACAGCTAATACAATAAATATGATAGCACCAAAGAAAAAAGTTACCGGAGTGGGAGGCATTTTCTTTAAATGTAAGGATACGGAGACGATGAAAGATTGGTACAACCAGAATTTAGGACTGCTTACCAATGAATACGGATCCTTATTTGAGTTTCGCCAATCGGATGAACCCGATAAAAAAGGGTACTTACAATGGAGTCCCTTTCCAGAGAAAACCAAATATTTTGAGCCCTCAGAAAAGGAATTTATGATAAATTACCGGGTAGAGAACCTCGAGGAATTAGTTGAGGAGATGAGAAATAATGGAGTGACTATTCTCGATTCAATTGAAACATATGAGTATGGGAAGTTTGTGCATATTCTTGATCCGGAAAACAATAAAATAGAGCTATGGGAACCTGTAGATAGCGTTTTTACAGATCTGTACGAGGGAAAAACCACCAAATAATTATTCTACTTCCGAGCTAGCTATTGGAAGTAAATTTTGAGTACTTACGGCTTTTTGATATCTTCGTTATTGGTGGGATTGAATTTTACTAATTCTTATTTAGAAGATTAGCATGCTACGATATATTACTAGATACTTATTTATTTTTCTGGTTTTAAATTTTACTTTCCTTAATGGGGCAGCAGGACAAATATCGATTGATACAATTGCCAATCTTCCAGCTGTGATTCATGAAACTTCTGGCTTAATATTTTTGAATAAAAAGCTTATTACCCATAATGATTCAGGTAATGAATCTGCTTTGTTCGAGGTAGATACTGTTTCTGGGGCTGTTATACGGAAGATCATAGTAAAAAATGCAGCGAATATTGACTGGGAAGATATCTGCGCTGATGATAGTTCCATTTATATTGGGGATTTTGGTAATAATGGAGGTAACCCAACAGATCTTAAAGTGTAACGGAATCTCAACTCAGATTTATTTGAAAATGCAACTGATACTGTAGAGGCAGACACAAT
>JASJGS010000202.1:0-3106 GCA_033791445.1 Bacteroidales bacterium
CCAGCCAAATGGGTAGCCAAATTAAGAGATATGAAAACAGACGATAATCTACTTGTATTTCATGTAAATATGGAAGCAGGGCACGGAGGTGTTTCCGGCAGGTTCAGAAGGTACAAAGAAACAGCTCTTGAATATGCATTCATATTAGATCTGGTTGGCATAAAAGAGTAGTTTTAAAATAGAAGTATTCAATAAAAAACCCGCTATAAAGCGGGTTTTTTATTACTAAGTATGTTTTAAACTATATTATAAAAGGGGTTTATTCTGAAATTACTTCTTCATAATTGGTTTTCGAGGTAATAACTCATCACGCATGGCTGTATGATAAACAATAGCAGCTACAATTATAGCTGTTTGTTTCATATCATCCATCATAAGCCTTTCGTAGGTGTCCATGTTTGTGTGATATCCACGGGAGTAATCTATTCTATCCTGGATAAATTGGAATCCATTCAAACCAGCGGAGTTAAATACTAAATGATCAGTACCACCGGTGTTCTTCAATGTAACCGTATTGGCATCCATGTTTTCAAAAGGAGCAAGCCATGCTTCAAAGATTGGTTTTAGCATATCGTTTTCTTGCAGGTATATGCCCCTTACCTTACCAGAGCCATTATCAATATTATAATAGGCAGAGAGTTTAGCATAATCGGCTTTTGGATCTTTAGCACTTCCAAAATGATCTTTTACATAATTTTTGGATCCATTTAAACCTTGCTCTTCTGAACCCCATAGGGCAATTCGCAGGGTACGCTTGGGTTGCACGCCAATCGCTTTTAAAATCCTCATAGCCTCCATCATTACAATACAACCTGAAGCATTATCATTCGCCCCGGTTCCCATATGCCATGAATCTAGATGCCCACCGACCATTACAACTTCTTCCTGTAGCTTCTTATCTGTTCCCGGAATTTCTCCAATAACATTGTAATCGTTTAAATCTTCTGTTAGCCACTTATTTTGAATATCCATTTCTATCATCACAGGTACATCATGTTGCATGAGACGGATTATTCTGCCATGATGTTCACCGGTAAGAGTTATCTCTGTAATCGCAGGCTTTTCTGCTTTGGCTGAAGCACCACTACCACGTGGAGTTCCAAAAAATCCGGAAGTGGATAATACTCCCGCACAACCTTCCTCAATTAAAAATGAACTGATCTTGCCTCTCATGCTCCTCATTTTCCTCCATCTGGCCATATCAGCCTCGGTAAAGTTACCTCTTCTTCTTCCTTGTGTGGAAAACTTGGTAAGTTCTTCCAGTTCTTCATCTGTATAGCGATGTGCCATAGGCTCAAAAGAGGTCTCGTATTCCCTCATGGAAGGAGTTATAATTACTTTGTCCTTTAGTTTTCCTTTGTATTTTTCAAAGTCTTCTTCATCCTGGATGTCCACTAAAACAACCTCGGATTTTACCAGGCCCTTTGTCCCTGATGTCCAGGCCTTTGGAGTTCCAATCATTACAGAGTAATAGGGCTCAGTCATAGCTATGTATGTCTTCTCATTGTCCCATCCCTTTCCGAATTCTCCCCAGACTTCAGTATGAACATTAGTCAGGCCAAACTCCTTCATTTTTTCCATTGCTACCTCTTGAGCATGTCGGCCATTTGAAGAATTTGGTAGCCTGGGCCCAACAAAATCAGTCATGTAAAATGATAATTCCTTTATCTTAGAATTCTTTAAACCTTCTTGCTTTATTTTATAAATTACCTCAAGGTCAACAGGTTCAACCTGGGAAAATGCAGGTAAGACTAAAAATGCTAGAATGATTAAGAAAAAATTTGTTTTCGATGTTTTCATAAGTATAATTTTAGGTGATTGAGAAACAAAATAAATCATTTTATCTGTAGAATGTGTTTAGAATGATTCTGTTTTAGAGTATAATCCAAAACCGAAAATGTAAATCGTGAAATTCTTTAGTATTTAAAAATCAGGATCTTTTAAAAAGAAACACCAGCCGGAGATCTACGATATTATTGATGTTCTGATTGAATTTTAGGTGATTGAAGCACTTGCTAAAGAGAATTGAAATTGCTATCTTAGTATAAATAATGCTTAATAAAAGGACATGGAATCTGTTCATTCAGCAAGTCAGGTAAAACTCCAATGATATTGGAAAATGTCGGCGTTTTTATTTCCACTCTGTGCTTTATATGGTCCTTTTGTGCCTGAAAAGAGCAACCCCAAATCAAGAGTCTACTGGCAATATATAATTGCCGGACTTGTTTTCTACCTGGTATTGGCTATTAGTTTGCCAATTGTTCTATAAGGAATAGACTATTTTTCATTCCGATTAAACAAATAGTATATCTCAATTCCATAATCCATGTTATACAATTTGTAAGTTGTGTGAATAGAAAACAATGAATAAGAGAAGCGAAAGCCTAATAAGAGTTTTTCATTTCGAATTATTGGGTATTTAATATTTGCTACCCACGAAAAATCATTTTTCTTAAAATTATTCATTTCTGCGGCAGGATCCCAACCGTAAAACTCACTTACCTCCATTTTTGATGAAATCATCCTCGCATAGGCAATGCCGGTTTCTGCCAGCAAGTATTTTTTCTTCAAATTAATTTTAAATCCAACGAGCAGGGGCATTTCAATATAGTCGAGTTTTATTGTGACAAAGGATGGTAATCCATAGGGGTTAATGAATTCAAAAGTATTTCCCTTTCGAATGTATCTCATTTCAAGGGCACCATAAATATGATTTGAAAAATACCTTTTTACGTTTAAGCCAAAAGAAATGCCTCCTGTTCCCCATATCGTTCCATTTGAGGGTGAATATATATTGTCAATATCTCCTTCAATATGAATTCCATAGAATCCAAGCATGGAGCCAACAATAAATTCATTATTTTGAGATTTTGCAGTAGAGCAAACTGTAATCAACGTGGAAAAAATAAAAATCTTGACTAATGATTGAGTCTTACATTTCATTTTTTGGCTGTTACAATTTCATAAGATGATAGCTCATTTAATATAGCTTCATTTTTTCTAATAGCCCAATATACCTTGGGTTGTCTTTCAATTTATCATAAAGAAGCTTATTTGTTGCGATGTAGGTTATGCTCATATCCCGCATTTCATAATCCTTTTCAAG
>JASJGS010000203.1:0-8226 GCA_033791445.1 Bacteroidales bacterium
CAATGGGCATGGCCAGTGTTTTGCTAATTATCCTCTACATTGCCGATGAAATTAGCTATGACAGATTTCATAAAAATGCCAATAATATCTACAGGGTTGGTTCGTATGGAAATATTGGAAACATGGAATTCAAAGGCACTACCACTCCTGCTCCACTGGCAAAGGCTCTAATGGACGACTATGATGAGGTTCTCTACGCAACTCGTTTCCTTGAAGGAATAAATACAGTAATTACCTATAAAAATCAAAGTTTCTTTGAAACAAAATATCTATATGCAGATACCAACTTTTTCAGAGTATTTAGTTTTCCTTTGATTAAAGGAGATCCAGAAACTGCTCTAAAAGAACCTCATTCTATGGTAGTTAGTGAAAGTACAGCAAAAAAGTACTTTGGAAACAAAGATCCCATAGGTGAAATCCTTCATGAGGCTGATGGTAATGATTACAGAATTACCGGAGTGGCAAAAGATCCACCTAATAATTCTCATTTTCATTTTGATTTTCTTGCCTCTATTAATACTTTTAATTGGACCTCTAACAAAAACTGGTTAAACGACGCTTACTACACCTATTTCCTTTTACAAAAAGATTTCCCAATAAAGAAATTAAAGGCAAAATTACCTGAATTTGCAGCCAGGTACATAGGCCCACAATTAAAAGAGCAGTTAGGTGTTGACCTAAAACAATGGGATAGTTCAGAAAATAGTTACAATTTTATTTTTGAACCTCTTACCAGTATTTACCTGAGATCAAATGCAACACCTCAAATAGAACCGGTCTCAGACATAAGGAATATTTTCTTCTTTACAATTATTACCATTTTTGTTTTAATTCTGGCCATTATAAATTTCACAAGTTTAACAACAGCCCGATCAATCACCCGAGCCAGAGAAATGGGGATGCGTAAAGTAATGGGATCCCGTCGACGCCAGCTGGTAATTCAACTCTTGACTGAATCCGTTTTTGTAAGCTTTGCAGCCTTGATTCTGGCCCTGGTTATGGTTGAACTCTTCCTTCCTACCTACAATCATATTGTGGATAAGATATTATCTGTAAAATACCTAAAGCAATGGTTTATTGTTCCCATACTGGTGCTAACCACCATTGGCATTGGTTTGTTAGCCGGACTGTATTCTTCAGTAACAATTTCTTCCTTTAGAACCGTTTCTATATTGCATGGGAGCCTTGGAAATGGCCATAAAAAGAACTGGTACAGAAATGGTTTAGTGGTTGTACAGTTCTTTATTGCTATAGTAATTATAATCAGCACTATAGTTGTTTACTCCCAATTGAATTATATCGCCAACAAAGAATTGGGATTTAACAAGAAAAACCTGTTGGTAATTGATCGAGCCTATGGCATTGAAGAAAAAGGTCAGAATGCATTTAAAAATGATTTACTTAAATACCCATCAATTCTTGATGCCAGCATTACTACAACCATTCCTGGAATGGAGGGCTGGATGGGACAGGTATTGAAACGAGAAGATGCCCCTCCAGAGGACCTGATTCATTTCAGGACCTTATCTGGAGATAAAGATTTCCTTAAGACTTTTGAGCTTGAAATTTCTCAAGGGACATATTTCACCGAGAAATATTGCTGCGATAAAAATTATGTGGTTATAAACGAATCAGCAGCGAAATCGCTTAACTATGATAATCCCATTGGTAAAAAGCTGGTAATGCCCGGAAATTCATATGGTGAGGTTTGGGCCTATGAAATAATTGGAGTGGTCAAAGATTTTCATTTTAATAACATGAAGGAGAAAATTGAGAATCTTACCATGTATTATTCACAAACGTCTTTTCCCCGTTATGTCACCTTACGTTTGGATGGTAAAAACACCGAAGAAACACTGCAATATATCGAAAAAGTATGGAGGAACTTTGCTATAAATCAACCCTTCAGCTATTTCTTCCTGGAAGATAAAATTGAAGAGATGCACCTTACAGATCAGAAGACAGCCAAAGTTTTTACTATTTTCTCTGTTTTGGCCTTGTTTATCGCAAGCCTTGGGCTATTGAGTCTGGCATCCTTTACTGCCGAACAAAAAACCAGAGAAATTGGAATTCGAAAAGCGCTGGGTTCATCGGCTATGAGCATTAGTGTACTATTCTTAAAAGAATTTATTAAATGGGTGATTGTTGCCAACATACTTGCCTGGCCTGTGGCCTATTTGCTGATGACCAAATGGCTGGATAATTTTGTATACCGGCAGGACTTTCCTTTTTGGACTATGATTTCAGCTTTCTTTTTGAGTCTTTTAATTGCCTTTATTAGTGTGGGATACCAGACCGCAAATGCTGCTCTTACAAATCCTGCACGATCAATCAAGCAAGAATAATCTCCATAGCCATCCGAACCAGCCAGTAAACTACCCAGGCTATTCCAAGTGAAATAATACTAATTTTTATGAATCGGGAGCTCATCCCAATTGTTAAGCTTCTGCCTGAAATAATCTCCAGGAAGAGTTTAAAAAATAGAAATGTGGCAAGTAAATAAATAATCGGGCCGAACAAATGCATCTTTAATGACCCCAACAAATTAAATTGTGTTAATTCATACAAGGAACGACTCATTCCACAGGTTGGACAACTTAAGCCGGTTAGTTGATGGAATTTACAGCCAAAAATTCCAGTGCTACCTGATTCAGTGAAATAAGGAAAAATCAAAAACACCAATAGTATGAATGCCCACAAAATGTACAATCTACCCTGTGCAGAATTCACAGAAAGCCTTTTGTATGCATGTTGGCTCATTATTTATATTTTATACTCACTCTGATTTTAAATTATGCGAAATAATTTTTAATTCCTAGTTGGCCAGTAAACTTTCGTCATTTTGAACTGGGAAGATTTTAAATTTATCATCAAATTGCTCCAGGTACTCTACACTTAGAGCCCGGAATGTAACTGATACCGGCAGGAACAACACTGACCCAAGATATGGAATGATTAGTAATATACCACCTACACAACATGTCATTAAAACAAAAGAAATAACAAGAACAACTACAAAAATCATAAGTACAAAAATGAAAAGGCCATACAAAATAAAATGCCAGAAATGAGTACCGAATAGTTTAAGAAACTTACCCCAGGCCTGGGTTGCACTTAACTGGTATTTATACATTATAGGTACAACAAAGTCATTCATAAATAGGGTAATATATCCAATTATTATCATAACTGTAAGAAAAATCATAGACATACCAAATATGGTCATGGCCGTTGCCGGCCTCGGAAAACCTGTTGCATAAATTCCCAGAAACATCGAAAAGAAGAGTCCAAATAGAAGTAAAAAAACAGCAAGGCAAATAAAACCATAAATCAATCTCCAAACAAAGAGTGAATTCCCAATGGTCTTAAAATCATACCATGGTTTGGTAACTTCTGCTCTGTTATGAACAACATTATCAAGAAACATAAATTTACCGCGAGAACTTAGCCAGTTAAATACAATTAACAGAGCAGTAATAAAAAAAATACCAAAAAGAATCAGGCCAAACCACAAGCTATGTTCCATCAGCCAATCCCATGCTATAGCAGGAAAATCTGCGATATCATCAAAGTCAGGTTTATCTCTGTAATTATCGAATTTATTACCTCCACTACCCCCTCCAGGGCCATCTAAAAGTCCAGCAAGAAAAGCAGTAAAGCCGAGCATAAACCATTTACTCATATCAAACGGATTAAAAAGTATGTCTTTCATCCGTCTCCATCCTTTTGATAAAGGTTCAAAATAGTTGATATCCATGATTTTCTAGTTTTAGGTGCTACATTTTGATCTGGAATAATAATTCGATAAGTTACATCTTTTTTTAATCAATTCAATTGCTTAGACAAAATATTTTGTCTTGAGATTTGAGTTTTTCGAAACAATTCAAATATTCTATTTAATTAGCTCTGTTATATTATCAATAACAAATGTCATAGGGAAACTTCCATCCTGCGGACTCTGAATATCAAGTGTTCCATCCACTGAAATGCTTGAAATATCTTTTACCAGGAAACCATCCTTATAGGCAAAGAAATAAGTACCTGATCCGGTCATAGTTCCATCTGATACCATATCCACACCCTGTTGATTCGCTTTTCCAAATCTGGAGCCGGAAATAATTGAGCTTATACGTGTACATTCAAAACCATTAATGGTTTCAAATCCCGCAAATACATATTCACCTTCAATGATCATAGTTACCTCTTCATTTTCATATTTTTCTGCGATGGTATCGGTCATGGACCAGGTATCACCAATTTTTAGCGATTTCTCAGGCAATCGTGGGAACAGAAACTTAAAAGTCATGGCTACATTGCGTTTTACGCCTGGCGTAACTTCATATTGAATTGATTCTGCTTCTGATACATCCAAACCAGCCCCAAGAGATGATAAAGTCATGTCAAATCCCTTCCCACTGACTGAGGTCATATCCGGGTTTATATCTCCCTGCGGGCTACTAATTGAGAGGTCCATTGAATCAATATACACCTGGATTTGATTCTGATCTTTTGACTTAGCTTTTAAAGTTGTTGAATATCCAATATACTGGCCAATATCAATTATCATCTCCTGGCCAAATATGTCAAGTTCTTGTTTGATATCAGACCCAGTCTTGTATTTTAATGTCTGATTCTCAGGAAAAGAGTAGCGAAGTGTGATCCCTTTCTTCGAATCACCCATGGCACTTTTCGAAGAGGAGCATCCTGATAATAAACTTATTGCGATAACTGCAATCATTACTAACAGGTAGGTTTGATGCATTTTCTTTGTCTTCATAATGTATGTTTTTTGAATAATATTTAATTAATCCCTGAAATTTCAGGCTGATTTCAATTCTTCTATTACACGGTACTCAATTAACAAATCAATGATATCCAATATCTCTGAAGTATGCTCAGTGCTTACCCCAGCTTTATCCATAATTTGAGAAACTGACTGAAAATCTGCACTTGGAAATGGGAGGTTGAATAGAAATTTTCCCTGGTGAATGGTCAAATTAATTTTTCTTTCCTTTCTTTCTCTGCCATCTCCGATCCATATTACCACACTACTAATCCATTGATCATAGCGAGCCGTGGTAAACCTTGCCCCCGCATTTTTCCATTCTCTTATTTTCAGAGACAATCTTCCTTCAGGTTCCTTTTCCTCACAAAGTGGTGAAAGATCTATATCTACTTTTATATTGCAATCATTAAGAGAATACCGTTTGTAAGGTCGTTTTTTTTCATATACTTCTTCCCGGCTAACTATTCCAACCTCGGCCATAGCTTCAAGAAAATCCTGAACAGTACGAATATGTAAATTTAACCGGGATGCTGCTTCGGATGCTGATATGTCATGATAAGAAACCAGCAAACGAAGAATATCCTCCGCATAATCCTTTGATATGTAAGCTCCAAATATGGCTGCTTTTTTGAGATCCATAAATTCTATTCTGTAAGCGGACTAAGCCGCAAAGTATTTAACTTATCAATAATTCGACTGCCCTCACCCTTTTTAAAAAATTCCAGGAAATCCACAAAAACTAAGCCCAACTGCTCACAAAGCTGATCGAATGAATAACTATCTCTATATTTTAGATAATCGTTCTGCGAGATGCTGACAGATACATCACCATTTAAGCTAAATGAAACCCAGGAACCTTCATAATAATCATTATTAACTCCAAGTTGCCTGGACAAAGGAGTTGTAATTGAAAAAACTATCCTTTCTTGTTCATAAAATGGGATTGCTATTAGCTGTGAGTGCAAAAACCGGGCAAAGGCATCTATTTCATCTTTCGTAAATTCAGCTCTTCCTACTGGTAAGGGTCTATTGGTAAATCCATTTGAAGTCTCTTTCACAGGTAATGCGGCAAGTTCAAGCATTTCTCGGGAGCGCCATTTTAGCTTCTGGTTAAATATCATTATTACCAGCACAGCTGTGGATATGATTATAGAAAATGCAAATATCATTGTGATTATTTCATCACCTCCCATTCCAAGGTAAGCCACACTGGCAGAGAATAGTCCATCAAGAAATATGGTAATAGTTAAAACCAGGTAACCTAAATTTAGTGTGCGTATAAAAACTATAAAAAGCAGTACAGTGTAAACAAAAAAGAATAAGGACATAAACCCAAAAGCCACATAAATGCTAAAAAAAACAAGAAGAAAAAGAAAAATTACAGCAAATACAATCCCCACAATGGTTTCATAATTAAATGCCGGCGGTTTTAGTTTTCTAAAAAAATACATAATTATCAATTATTTTGTTCGACTATAAATCAGGAAAAGACATTAATTCTCAGGTTATTTAATTTATCTAAAATTCTGATTCCTTCACCTTTTTTATACATTTCGAAAAATTCAATAAAAGCCTGACCCATTCCATTGCAAAGCTGATCGAATGAGTAGTTTTCCTGATAGGTCAGGTAATCGTTCTTCGCCATATTCACAGATACATTTCCCTGAAAATCAATGGCAACCCATGATTTGTTCAAATAATCAACATTTCGTCTGTATAGAAATCCATATTCTCTTCCCATCATAATGGGGACTAACACTATTCGCGAATCTTCCCGATATGGCATGGCAACCAGGTTGCGTTTCAAAAATTCTGCAAAACCCAATATCTGACTTTTTGTAGCTTCAATCTTTCCGGCTGCCAATGGTCTTGATGTATACCCTTCTGAGACATCCTCCACATTTTGTGCGGCCAGTTCAAATACTTCTCTTCCCTTCCACTTGGTCCTTCTTGTAGACAGCAGTATGATAACCCAGATAAGAAAAAATATAGTTACGAAAGCCATAAACTGGGAAAATGCTGGCAATTTACCCCCCGATTCCAGGTATTCAACTGGCAATGTATTAACAAATATAGTTAGTGAACTTACATAGAGTGCACTGATTAAATAGCCGTAACTATTGGTTCTAACAAAACTAATAATAGTAAAAATGGCAATTAAAGCAATGCCCATTCCTAGAACTTTAAAGGCAGCATGCAATCCAAAAAATATCAGGATGATAAAAAACAAAGTTAACAGGCTAATTACCGGAATAAGTCCAGTAATGTCCCAATCTGGTTTCAGCTTTCTTAAAAAATACATAATCAATTTTCAATTAAAAGTTATCAATTATCAGGTATCAGTCACGAAAAATTGCAAATTTTCAATTTCAGCTATAAAAACTCATGTGCCTTGTTTACTGTTTACTACTTACTGTTAACTGTTCAATGTTTACTGACCAATGTTCACTGTTTACCGTTTACTGCTTCCCTTCCTCAATCTCCTTCAACATCTTCTTGCCATTCTCATTATCAGGATTTAGCTCCAGTGACTTTTTATAATTTATAAGGGCCAGGTCCTTTTGACCGTTTTTCATGTACGCCTCACCCAGGCTATCATAAACATTCCAGGAATCAGGATAGTCTTCCACATTCCATTTTAAAACAGCAATGGCCTCTTCCATATGACCTTCGGTAGAGAGTTCATATCCAAGTGCATTCAAAGTACTTTCAATTAGAACAAACTCTCCTTTGGGTGCTTTCCTCAGTTCATCATATTGGTTTTTTCCTGCTTCAATGCCGTGGGTCAATATGGCTTCCTTAATAATAGGGCCACCTGGCTCACCCTTTGGCAGAAAATATTCTATAAAAACTTTTAACGCAGTGACCTTGCCTTCTTTGTCCTGATCAAATGCGAAAGTATAGGTGTTTGAATCATCATGCCACCTGCCTCTTTCATCCGGAGTGTTGAGACTCACATTCCTTTTATTAAATGGGTCATATACTGAGAGTTTTCCATTTTCAACCGATACTTCAAAAGTTGCATTTGCCTGAGGCAGATGATACTTGCCAAGATATGGAAAAAGATCTTCGGGAACATCTGCCCCAATACTATCTAGTTCAGCATTGCGTAAAAAGGGAGTTATCTGATGTAGTTCCATGCCTGAAATTAATCCATCCTCCTCTTTAAATGTAAAATACACCATGGGAGAAATTTTAGCATACCACTCTTTTTCTTCAGTTGGATCATTCAATACAAGAACCATTTGGTTTGGAATATCTACAGCCAGGTTTTCACCCACTACGGAAACTTTAAACACATTATTGTTTCGAAGCATGGTGTAATTCCCTATAAATTTCTTAAACTTCTCGAGGACTGCAGCTGGGATATTCTCTTCCTCTGTCATCTTTACTCCATTCACCTTGTAATCGAGAATTTCCATTTTGACTGGGTTAAAGGA
>JASJGS010000204.1:0-10185 GCA_033791445.1 Bacteroidales bacterium
ATTGTGTCGTCAAAAGTGCAACAAAAAGAAATGTTTCACTTAAAAACTTAAAATTATGGAAGATCTATTTATTGTATTAGTAATATTCGGAGCGATTTTTGGAGTTTTTTATTTATTCTTTACTACAAGGAATAAAGAACGACTGGCATTAATAGAAAACGGAGCAGATGCAAAACTATTTAATACAGGAAAAAAATTCGCCTGGAGAAATTTCTCTCTTTCTGCAGGTATGTTCCTCATAGGAATTGCATTGGGGGTTTTGATAGCTGGCATTTTAGATGCAACCACAGAAATCCATGAGGGAGTAGCATACCCATCTATGATATTCCTTTTTGCAGGTATTAGTCTTGTTATATACTTTTTTCTGGCAAGGAAATTAAGGAATGGAGAAAAATAAGAGATTCAAAAGAGTTTTCTAGAGCTAGTGAACCTAGTTGAAGAAAAGGTGCAACAATTGATCTATTTGCTGCACCTTTTTTTATGTCAATAATTTCCTAAGAACCGACGAAAATCTCAAAAATGTTCTTTTTGTGGTAAGAATGAAAGTTCAATGAAAAAACTTAATAGATTATTATAATATCCTGTTAATTTTGCACCCAATATTCAGAAAATCATTAAAGTTATGGATACAAAATTAATTGAATGGTTCGTATCATTAGGAATGAATCATAACCTGGCAGTTTTAATCAAAACCATCATCTATCTTTTCATTTTTGTCATAATTAGTATTCTGGCCAATTATATCACAAAAAATATAATTCTACAAGTTGTTGTTGCAATTGTAAAGAAAACAAAGAATACCTGGGATGACATTTTTGTAAAAAACAAAGTTTTTACACGCTTGTCGCACCTAATTCCTGCTCTAATAATATTGTACTCTGCGAGCCTTATATTTAAAGACTATCCGAAATTAATTCCCATCGTAACCAATATTGCTTATCTATATATCATCATTGTTTTTATGATAGTACTAAATTCTATCATAATGGCTTTCTACGGTATTTACAATACATTTCCTATATCAAAATCACGAGATATAAGAGGATATGTTCAGGTTGTACAGATTATTGTAATATTTACTGGTATTATGATAATTATTTCAGTGGTTTTTCATGCCAATTTGAAAGGATTATTTCTTGGACTTGGGACCAGTGCAGCAGTATTATCCCTGATTTTTAAAGATACAATCCTGGGATTTGTTGCCAGCATTCAAGTATCTGCAAATAAGATGGTTAATATAGGAGACTGGATTGCTATGCCTGGCAGGGATGCTGATGGAGTTGTACAAGAGATTACCCTCAATACCGTAAAAGTCCAGAACTGGGATAAAACAATTAGCACAATTCCTACCTATGCCCTTGTTTCAGAAACTTTTCAAAACTGGAAAGGCATGGAGGAATCGGGAGGGAGAAGAATAAAACGGTCAATTAGTATTGATATGACTAGCGTGACGTTTTGTACAGATGAAATGATTGAACGATTCAATAAAATACAACTTTTAAAAAGTTATATTGATTCAAAAGAAAAGGAATTAAACGAATACAATAAAAAAAATAAAATTGATCCATCCGTTTCAGCGAATGGGCGAAGAATGACCAATATAGGGACTTTCAGGAAATATCTTGAAGGTTATTTACATGCCCATCCTTTAATTAGTGATAAAATGACCTTTCTTGTTCGTCAATTACAGCCAACTGATAGTGGAATTCCTATTGAGATATATGTATTTAGCAAGGACCAGGAATGGGCTAATTATGAAGCCATACAGTCGGATATTTTTGACCATACACTGGCCGTAATACCGGTTTTTGAGTTAAAAGTTTTCCAAAATCCAACTGGCTCAGATTTCAAAAACCTAATATCAAAATAAACTTACTACTAGATCAGTATCGAGTCACATCCAATTTGGAAAGGCTAAAAAAAAAATCTATGAAAAAATTCATAAATTCATTGGGATGGTTTGGAAATATCTTACTCAGTATTGGAATATTCCCCCAGGTGATTTTAACCTGGAAAACGCACGATGTTGAAAGTTTCTCGTGGTCCTTTTTACTAATGTGGGCAATAGGTGTGTTTTTAACCTTTATCTATATTCTTTACGACAATATACAGGATAAAAAGTACCAGTTTCCACTTCTATTAAACTACTTTGTAAATATAATTGGCACTTCCTATCTGGTTTTCGCCAAATTTATTTACTCATGACAATAGCCTAGTTTTATTTGGTTTGATCTCTTTGCCGAAGTACCTCATACATAATAATACCTCCAGCAACTGAAGCATTAAGAGATTTTGTTTTACCCAGTATAGGAATTCTAATTTCTTCATCAACCACCCCTAAAACACTACCTGAAACCCCTTTTTCTTCAGAACCAATAACCAGTACAATAGGGCCGGTTAATACTGCACTAGAATATTCAGCCTCCCCCTTTTCACTGGCAGCAATAAGTCTAAGACCTGAATTCTTCAAGAAATCTAAGGACATGGCCAGGTTTTCAGTCCTGCATACGGTTAGGTTATGCAAAGCACCTGAAGAAGTTTTTATGGCATCGGCATTAATTTGAGCCATACCTTTAATAGGAATTAACATGGCATCAACGCCGGCACATTCAGCTGTCCGTGCCAGGGCACCCATATTTCGAACATCAGTTATTCCATCCAGGGCTAGAATAAAAGGAGTCTTGCCCTGCTCAAACAACCCGGGCACTATAACTTCAAGGCTTCCATATTCAATGAGTGAACCCATTCCAATAACACCCTGATGATTTTTTCGGGTAATTTTTTGCAGTTTCTCCTGTGGAACAAATTGATAAGGAATGTTACGGTTTCTTAAAATATTTAGAAGATCCCGACTTCTTTCATTATGCAATCCATTCCGGATAAAAACTTTATCAAATTCCTTACCCGCTTCCAATGCTTCTATTACAGAATGAAGGCCATAAATCATCTCGGCCTTCTCCCTGCTCACTTGTCTGTTCTGCTCAGTCATTTGTTAAGATAAAAATATTTCCCTGTCGCCAGGAACGTACAGCCTGGTTCCATTTTGAGTTAAGATCATCGGTTCGTTGTAACCTATATACATTATATGAAAGTGGACTTTCAATTACTTGAAAAACGAAGCTAATGCTACTTTCGCCCTCCCCATACACCCACTGTTCCTGAGAAGGTGTTTTATATAAGCCGGTCGGTGGGCCATAAATAATATAAATCATCCCACGGTCTGTTCTCCAGCCTTCCTTAAAGGATGAGAAAAAATAATTTGCATACAATACCCTGTTATAATATACCCTGATTAGCTCTTTGGCTCTGTTTATCTCCCCGGCTGACTTTAACCAAAAATCATCTACAGCAATCTTTGCACTTTCTTGTCTTTTCATTTCCGCTATCTCATTATCACTTAGGAGATAAACAAGGGGATCAATTAATTGCTCTGGTTCTTTAACAGAGGGATAGTACTGTCCAAAATAATATATATTGCTTCCAGATTCAGCCATTGAATCAATAGCATACTGGTAAATTCCTTCCTTGTTAAGCTGTATCCCCAAACTATCCCAATAAGGATGAATCCATGTACTATCTGGATCTCCCAGGGTAGTGGGTGAGGTAATCAGTAAATTCGGTGCGTATGGAATTCTATCATCTGGCTTATAATACCTGACATATAAAGTATCAATCGTCCTTTTAGGGAAATAAACATCAAACACCATATTACTATCCACCACCGGATTGAAAATAACACTCCGGCTCCTATGATTTAAAATCATAAAATTCTGAGAATTATAATCTGTTGTTCTATCAATAGGGATAAAAGACTGGACAGCTGTTTTTCTCAGACGATCCATCACAACAACCTCCACTAAATACTTCTTTGTAGGCTCCGTATTCAAACCTATATTCGTTACAAATTCCTTTTTTAGTCCATCCATCTGCAAAGGAAATTCAAGAGAAGCTGAATCGACCAGCACCCTGTTAGCTCCCAATTCAAACGACCGGTAACGTATACTTAACCAGGCTTGATATGTTCCCCCCTCATTTGCCTGATTAAACAAAAGTTCAACCGGATAAACTTTCACCATCAAGTTCGTTGAAGATTCACTGTTATGGTAAACCAGAAACCTTGGATGGAGGGTAGAAGCACCTGGATTATAAAGATAAGAAAGGTTTTGTCCTCTATATTCAGTGGGCCCTATTGTTTGATGCGTTTTACAGGAAAAGAGTAAAAGCAAAAAAAACACTCCTAAAATAATATGATATCGGGTTTTCACGGAAATATTAGATCCTTTTAACTTTGAAAAATAAAGATAACTAAAGTTTTTTAAAACTTCCTTTTCATTATGGTTGGCTTCTATATCTTCATTTATAAAAAAAAGCTCGCTTAATAGGAACGAACTTTTTATAGAAATATTTTTCACCTGCCAGGTACTTCCCTACGGAATTAGATTGCTTTCAGGCAAATTATATTCATCTATTATTTTTATTCCAACCTTTTCCAATTCATCCAGTACAGGGTTGTAGATTTCATGATGAACCGGACGATGTACACCTGTCATGGATATTACGCCGTCCAGTATCATTTTTACAGCAATAGCAGCTGGAAGTGTTACAGTTCTGGAAATAGCAGTATCCTTAATTGGGGATCCAAAATCTAACATTCTTGATTTAATAACTTCACTTTTCCCATCGGGGTATTTAGCTAAGACATAATGCTGAAGCGCTACCATGTCTTCATCCTCTTTGCCCAGCCACATTTTATCTATCATAAGGTCAGACGTTACTTCAAAAGGAGCTTCTTCAGTACAATTAATTATTTTCTGGTCTAGTAAGCCTAACCACTCCAATGCTTTTATTCCATGCGCTTCTATATCGAGCTGAAGATATCTGGCTACTTTTTCTTTAATGTTATGGGAATTATCTTCATCAATAAGTTTCGCAACCATATCTGCATAGCTGGCGTTTCTTAAATCAAGGGTATCACAACTAATCAACCCCAAATCCTTCACAGCATTCATGCTTTTGCACCAACCCCTGTATCGAAATGTTCCCCGAAACATCGTATTTACCTCAGGTATTTGATAAATATTTATATAATGAATGGAATCTCTGTTTGGATACACACACAATTCACCCACACCAGGAAAATCTATGCTAAAAACATCTCGGAATAGGTCTTCCGTCATCACAAATATCTTTTTACCATTCTTCAGATATTTTGCATCATTATTCGCAGCCATTATTACACCCTTTGGACTCCAGGAAAATTTATATCTAAATGGATTATCTGCGAATTCCGGTGCAGGCAAGGCGCCACAAATTGAATAAAGTTCTTCTATTTTACCATTTCGGCTATGTACTTTGTCAATGATTCTCATGGCGGACATATGGTCAATTCCTGGGTCGAGTCCAATTTCATTTAAAATCAGAACTCCTGCCTCTCGTGCTTCATCATCCAATGCCTGCATTTCTGGTTTCACATACGAGGTGGTAACCATATTTTTCCTGCTTTCAATGCAAAGTTTTGCCACTTTAACATGATAAGTAAAAGGCAATAGACTAACGACTATATCATGCTCAGAAATCATTTCTACCAGGGTATTCACATCTTCCGCATCCCAGGCTATCGCCAAACCATTCGGATGCCCCTGAATCAGGGCTTCGGCTTTCTCAATAAATTTGTCAGCAAGTGAGACTCTATAATTGTTTCCTAACAAGAACTCAACAATAGGTTTAACAACCAACCCTGCACCTAGAATTAAAACTTTTTTCATTTATAATAGTTTAATAATGGCCCTTTTAACTTTTCTACGAAATTTCTCGCATGTCGTTTCAATGACAATCTCGGAATTCAAGTGACATAGGGGTCGAATTTAAAACTATTTTCAGGCATAAAAAATGAATTTTGCTAAGAAATTACAGGTTATTAAACATATTTTAAAATTCTAAAAAAATACCCCACTGCAAACACAGTTGGGATAGGATTACTTCAGATAAAGATCAAAACAGGTTTATAAAAATTTGGATATGTATGGCGCAAAATCATTGGATGATTTAATAGATCTCCTCCTTTCTAATTTTAGTAAATGATCTTCAATCTGTTTCCTCCATTCCCAGCGCGTGGGTGCATTGGGAGCTATTAATTAATAAGCAATTCAAAGATATCTTCTGAAACACAGAATTACTGTCAGGTTCCTGACAATAAACTATTGATCTCTACAATCATCATTATTAAGGATAATGACCTTGAATAAATATGTAAAGAGTATTCCTTTACAAGGAACTATTACTATTTTTGTGACAACATATTCCCCTTTAAAAAATTGTTTTGAGCAAGAAAGCCAGTATAGTAGAAACGCCCCTTATGAAGCAATATAATGGGATTAAAGCAAAACATCCCGATGCTATTTTGCTATTCAGGGTGGGTGATTTCTACGAAACTTTTGGTGAGGACGCAATAAAGGCTGCCGAGATACTTGGGATAACTTTAACCCGTAGGGCAAATGGAGCAGCTTCTTACGTGGAACTTGCTGGATTTCCTCATCACGCAGTAGACACCTACCTTCCAAAGCTTGTTAGAGCTGGTCAACGGGTGGCCATTTGTGAACAACTTGAGGATCCGAAACTTACTAAGAAAATTGTTAAAAGGGGTATTACAGAATTGGTGACTCCCGGAGTCTCACTTAATGATAATGTGCTTGAGCACAAAGAAAATAATTTTTTAGCATCAGTTCATATTGAGAAAAAAATTGCCGGACTTTCGCTGCTTGATATTTCAACCGGAGAGTTCCTTACTGCCGAAGGAAATTTTGAATATATTGACCAACTCTTAAATAACTTCCAACCAAAGGAAGTACTGATTGAAAAGTCGAATCAAAAGATCTTTGAAGAAGCATTCGGCAACAAATTTTATACCTACAAACTTGATGATTGGATGTTCAATGATGAAACATCTATAGAAAAGCTACTGAAGCATTTTCAAACAACATCGCTCAAAGGATTTGGTGTTAACGATTATCATTTTGGTGTTGTGGCATCCGGTGCTATTTTGCAATATCTTGATCTCACTCAACACCTTCACGTACAGCATATCACTTCACTCTCACGCATTGAGGAAAAACATTTTGTATGGCTTGATAAGTTTACTATCCGGAACCTGGAATTATTTCATTCTCTGAATGAAGGGGCAAAAACACTAATCGATATCATTGAGCACACAATCTCACCCATGGGTTCAAGAATGCTCAAAAGGTGGACCGCGATGCCTCTCAAAGAAATCCAATCTATTACTGAAAGACACGATATTGTAGATTACTTCATCAAGAATTCGAAAGAAAAGGAAGAAATTGAAGAGCAAATAAGACTCATTGGTGACATTGAAAGACTAATTTCAAAAGTATCTGTAGGAAAAATTAATCCTAGAGAATTAGGACATCTTAAAAATGCTCTATATGCTATTGATCCAATAGTTGATTTATGCAATAAATCAGACCTTACTTCATTAAAAAAGGTCGGAGAACAACTAAACCCTTGTCGGCAAATTCGGGAAAAAATTAACACAGAACTTAATGCGGACCCTCCAGTACAAATCAATAAGGGAATGGTTATTGCATCAGGTGTTTCAAAGGAACTTGATGAGCTAAGAGAGATTCTATATTCTGGTAAAAGTTACCTTATCAAGTTACAGGAAAGGGAAAGTAAAAAAGCCGGAATACCCTCCCTTAAAATTGGTTTCAACAATGTTTTTGGATATTATATTGAGGTAACCAATGCCCACAAAGACAAGGTTCCATCAGACTGGATTAGAAAGCAAACTCTGGTAAATGCAGAAAGATACATTACAGAAGAGCTGAAAGAATATGAAAGTAAAATTCTCGGTGCTGAAGAAAAAATTCATTCACTAGAAGCTACTCTTTTCAACAGCCTTATTCAAAGCCTATTCGATTATATACCTATAATACAGCACAATGCATCGCTTGTAGCCAAGCTAGATTGCCTCCTGTCATTTGCCTCCGTTTCAATTCTTAACAAATATGTAAGGCCCGACATTAACGACTCCGAAATAATTGATATTAAACAGGGTAGACACCCGGTAATTGAAAAACAATTGCCCCTGGACGAAAAATATGTTCCAAATGATGTCTATCTCGATAACGAGAAACAACAGATCATTATCCTTACCGGCCCAAATATGTCAGGTAAGTCTGCCCTTTTAAGACAAACTGCGCTTATTGTACTACTTGCTCAAATGGGCTCTTTTGTTCCGGCAAAGTCTGCCAAAATTGGAGTGGTTGATAAAATCTTTACCCGGGTTGGAGCTTCTGATAATATCTCACTTGGGGAATCTACATTTATGGTAGAGATGAATGAAGCCGCCAGTATTCTGAATAATTTATCATCCAGGAGTCTGGTCCTATTAGATGAGATAGGGAGAGGCACCAGTACCTACGATGGAATTTCTATTGCCTGGGCTATGGTAGAATATATTCATGAGAATCCAGCTGGTAGAGCCAAAACTCTTTTTGCAACTCACTATCATGAGCTAAATGAGATGGAAAACTCATTTTCCAGGGTAAAAAACTACAATGTTTCCATCAAGGAACTTAATAATAGGGTACTATTTATAAGAAAGTTAAAAAGAGGTGGTAGTGAACATAGTTTTGGAATCCATGTTGCTCGCATGGCAGGAATGCCCAGGTCAGTTATAAAAAGAGCCGACGAAATATTGGAGGAATTAGAACAGTCACATAAGAAAAACAGCCTTACCAAACCCGTTGCAGAACTTGCGGTACACCGGGAAGGATTGCAACTCAGTATATTCCAACTCGATGATCCGGTGCTTCAGCAAATCAGGGATGAACTAATTCATATTGATATAGACAACCTTACGCCTGTAGAGGCTTTAAACAAGCTAAGTGACATTAAAAAACACTTAGGAAAATAATAATAATTCAACTTGTATTAGTCTCTTATATATCTGTAAATCTATCTATTATTAAATTCTGAGTCAATAGATAGGATTTTTTTTTTGTATTAATGAAAAAGTAGTATTTTTGCAGGCACTATTTAATAATGCGAAAATAGTCCCGGAATTGTCCAAAGTTTACTTTGGATACAAATTCGAGGATTCTCGAAAGTGATAAATCATTTTCGGAACTCAGTTTAAGTACATTGAAAGGATTGATTTAACCAGATTAAAAATAGTAGCATTAGATTTTTAACGCGAAAATAGCTCAGTTGGTAGAGCACGACCTTGCCAAGGTCGGGGTCGCGGGTTCGAGTCCCGTTTTTCGCTCTAGGAAAAGCCTCCAAATGGTGGCTTTTTTAAGCTAAAGCCGAATAAATTACGCCCGGGTGGCGGAATTGGTAGACGCGCTGGACTTAAAATCCAGTGGACTTTGGTTCGTGCGGGTTCAAGTCCCGCCCCGGGTACATATTATGACTGAAAACCCCTATAAATAAATACTTATAGGGGTTTAGTTTTTATTAGGGGACATTACAGGGGACGGTATGAATCAATTCTTACCATTTTTTAACCTTTTAAAGCCGATCAACTATATGAGAATATTAAGAAAAAGCTAATGAATAAAAGTATAGAAATTGAATTTGTTTTATTGCTTCCATTACAATACGACTTTCCTATTTAAAATGCGACTATCATTCTATCATTACCTTCTTCCTGAAATTTTCTGATCCTCTGAGTTCAATAAAATAAATCCCAGGAGTTAAATTACCTTTTTCTAATTCTATCCTAGAATCTGTAATATTTTGAACTATCCTTACAGTCTTTCCAGAGAGATCAACTACTCTTAAAGTGAACTTTTCCTTTTGTGGGTTTGGAAATTCAATAATAGTTTTGTCATTAAATGGATTGGGGTAAATCTTTACATTGTTATTATCTGTCTCATCACCTATTCCAGTTGATCCAATATTAACTTCAAGTCTTGCAGTATCGCTTTCACATCCAGATGGGTTAGTGGAAATTGCTTTTAAATATCCTTTACCTTCAGTTCCCCATTGAATTTGTGATGAGTTATCTGATGGATAGGAGATAACATTGCCCTTTACAGCATACCAAGAATAAGTAACTCCTGAGTTTTCAGGTACTGAATAAATTTCTATCTCATTTTCTGTCACATCTGATGAACCAGTTATAGTAAAAGAGGATGGCAAAATATTAACAGATAAATCAAG
>JASJGS010000205.1:0-4852 GCA_033791445.1 Bacteroidales bacterium
AATGGGTATTTTTCCGATGGAGAGTTTGTATATGTTTATGTTCATGTTAGACATTTTAAGAATGATTCATCCCAGAAAATGAAGATTAACGGAGCAGATCCAACAACTTTTCAAGTGATAAGTAAAAATTTTGTAAAAGATAAAAATAACGGAATAGGCGCAGGTAACCTGGGATTATGGGTAATTGAAGCGAATGGTGGTAAACCATATAAATTAGCAGATGCCGTTAAGGCAGCAACTCCAATATGGTCGCCCGATGGAAAAATGATTGCATTTCATGATTATTCTCTTTTTAACCAAATTAGTATTGTTCCCTTTTCTAAAACAGCAAATACAAGTGGTAAAGTAATTCGTATTGAGGCACCTGGGTCAGTCAGAGCGTTGACGGGATGGACACACGATAATAAAATTGGTGCATTAACTATAAAAGATACGAAATATGGTTTATATACTTTGCCAGTAGAAGGTGGACAGGCAGCAAAAATATTACAAGACACCATGGCTTTGCAGCCAAGATGGTCGAAAAATTGTGAACAAATCTATTATGTTACGTATCCTGAAAAAGGAACTACGAAAGGTAGAGGTTACATTCTGGCTTCGGTGTCAGCCTCAGGCGGAAATGGTAAACCGCTTAAAACTAATTATAAGGGAAAACTTATAAAACAATTGGGATTTATAAGTGGAAACAAGGTGTCTCCCGATGGTAAATGGATTGTTACTTCTACCTGGACCAAAGCGGACAAAAATACCATTAATGTACGTTGGCCAACATCCAAAATATGGAAACTTTCTGTCGATGGCGAGGATGCCATCCAGGTTACTAATACCCCAGGTAACTTTTGGGATTCGAGTCCGTGTTGGTCAGCCGATGGAAAAAAATTAGCTTTTGTTCAGACAGAATTAAACGAAAAAAGCATTTTTGGTGACTCTCGCATTTATATAATTGATTCAAATGGAGGAGAACCGGAATTACTGGATCCAGATCCTGGCATTTCCCCAACTCATTTGATATGGTCTCCGGATGGAAAAAAGATTGCTTATACGGACGGAAAAGAGTTTATGGATCCAAAAATACTTAAAATAATAGATATTGAAAGTAGAGATATCAGGGTATTTGAAGAGTTTCCTGAAATTAATATGCATACAGAATTTGTGTGGTCTCCTGATAGTAAACGGATTGCATTTAACGCTGCAGATGGTAAGGTCATAAAAATTATGAATATAGACGACGGAAGCATTGAAGATATTAAAACCGGTCTGCCGGATGTCCGTACAAAACACCTCGACTGGTCACCAGATGGAAAACACTTTGTTTTTGGTGGTAGGACAATACGTGTAAATGAGTTATGGTTCATGGAAAATTTCCTGCCACTGGTGGAAACGAGTAATAATCAGAAATAAATTATTATTTAGCGATAAGATCTAAATAACAGGCAGCTGGGAGCAAAAGTTTCCGGCTGTTTTTGGTGATAAATAGTTGCGAGCCACAGCTTTGAGCTTTAAGCCGGGAGTTTCAGATTATATTAACAACTTACTACACACTGCTCATTATCCACTTCCTTCTTCTTACTGTTTCTTAACAGAATTCCTCCAAATCTTAACAAGTAACTGTTTGATTTTTCTGATATTTGTTTATAATTACCTAGGCTGCACGCATGAAACGTACTAATTCTGGTTCAAACAGACAAAAAATCATACTGTATTATACCCTTGCCGTTGTGCTACCTGGATTGTTACTGGGTTTTATGGCCTATAGGGGTATCCAGAACGACCAGGCTCTGCGGGAGAAAGAGAGCAGAAAAAAACTTGAAATAAACAGCCAGGCTTTTTTTACTGAAATAGATTCAAGCTTTGTGCAATTCATGTACGAGCAGACTTCTGACACAAACCTGTCACAATTCAAAAAAAGCGATCCTTCAATGCTTGTTTTGTTTGTCAAAGACAGCAGTGGTTCAATAAAACTCATATCCCATCAAATGCTTTATCTCCCTGCTGAATTCCTAACTATCAAAAATAAACAGTTAAGCCCGCCTACCAACTTAGAGGAAGGCCTCCGCCTGGAGTTTGTCGGGCGCAGGTTTTCAGAAGCACTCAGGTTTTATCAAAATAAATCCCTAATAACAAAAAATCCTGCAGAAAAAATCCAGGCGATGATAGCTTCGGCACGACTATATAACAAGTTAAACCAGACTGACAAGGCCATAGCTATGTATAATAAAATCGGAAAGGATTATCGGGGAAGCCTTTTGAACGGACAGATACCGGTTGGACTGATTGCCGGTCTGGAAATTTTGAAGATCAACCAGGCCATCGGAGAAAATAATAGGAACAATTCTCTGCAATATCTTGAGTTTTTACTTCACCCTCCTTGCGAATACGACAAAAATCAGTTTGAAATGTTTTACCAATCTTTCAAAGAGATTATCCGGGAAACAGATCCGGTGATTGACTCCATGTTCGCAAAGCTCGATACTCAAAAAACCATCACTGATCACCTGATCAGAATACTCAGTGGGTCGAATCTGATTGAATACAATGGTTATGATCATTTTAGAGATGACAAAATTGGAGTATCAAGTATTCCAATAAATTCATCTGAACTTGTAATCATGTATTTATCAAGGGTTAAAAATAATGGCGAACAAACCGGCATATTAATTGATTTCCCTGCTTTTCTAAAATCTATATCAGAAAAGCTAATCCAAAAACTCGATCCAAATTCCTCAATTAATTTAAAAATTGAAGATAATAACGGAATGCTAATTTTTTCTAAGATTATTAATGAAGAAACCGGCTATCTTTCTTTTCCTTTTCCCGAAAATCTTCCCCAATGGAAATTACTGCTAAGTGAAAATAAACCTGGTTTTTTAGCATCTTTATTAAAAGCAGGAAGCGGTATATATCTTTATATTTTTATTCTGATAGCACTCCTCATGGCTCTTGGTTTTGTTTATACCATCTATGCCCTCAACGGGGAGCTCAGGCTGAATAAGTTGAAATCGGAATTCATTTCCAATGTATCCCATGAATTAAAAAGTCCGCTCACTTCCATCCGCATGATGACTGAAATGCTTCATCACAAAAGGGTCAATACCGAGGAACGCAAATCGGAATATTACTCAGCGATGCTGGAAGATTGCGAACACCTCAGTCATTTAATAGATAATATTCTGGATTTCTCAAGGATAGACGAAGATCGTAAAAAATACGATTTTATCGATTTAGACCTGGATGAACTCCTCCTGAGATTTCTCGAATCAACCCGGGAAAGGCTTCCTGAACCTGGTTTTGATATCAGGTATAGTTGCCCTGACCGGGTACCCATTATTCGGGCCGACAAAGATGCAATTCTCCAGGTATTTTATAACCTGATTGATAATGCAATAAAATTTTCCGGGACATCCAGGCAGATTGATATAGATTTATTTACCAAAAATGATGAATTGCTGCTTTGTGTAAAAGATTACGGAATTGGCATTTCCGGTCAGGATCAGGAAAAAATATTCGACCGTTTCTATCGGGGCTATGAACCACAAAAGATGGGAATCAAGGGGAGCGGGATCGGATTGACTATTGTTAAAAAAATTATGGAGGCACATAAGGGGAGCCTGACCCTGGAAAGTATACCTGGTGAAGGAAGTACCTTCTTTGTCCATTTACCCATTAAAAAAAAGGAATCACATGAAACGAGCATGTAAAATTCTTTACACACAAATTGTCCCGAGTTGGCGGGAGGAGGATCATTATAAGCGAGTTCCATCGAATACCGTTGAAAAATTTAAATTATAATGAGATGAAAAGGATTTTGATTATTGAAGATGCCTTGAATATCAGGAAGGCACTGGAGGATGATTTTAAGTTCGAGGGCTATCAGGTTGATACTGCCGCCAACGGACCGGAAGGATTGGAAAAGGCAATGGACCTGGATCTCGATATCATCCTTCTCGACCTGATGTTGCCGGGATTGAATGGTTTGGAGATCTGCAAAGAATTGCGGCGGTGCGATATCGGAACACCGATTATCATGCTGACAGCCAAGAGCCAGCAATTAGATAAGGTACTCGGGCTTGAACTCGGAGCAGACGATTATGTGACCAAACCATTCAGCCCTTTTGAACTCCACGCCCGTGTCAAGGCTCTGTTGCGCAGGTCGGAGATCAGGAACCGCCAAAATATTGCCGCACCAATACAGCTTGGCCCATTTAAACTGGACCCTTCAACATACATCTTTACAAAAAACGACAAACCGGTTCAGCTCACCACTATTGAATTTGATTTGATGAAACTACTGATGCAGCATGCCGGACATGTACTCAAACGAGATAATATTCTAAACAGCATCTGGGGTGAGGAGGTCTATATTACACCAAGAACAGTCGATACCCATATTGCCAATCTTCGAAAAAAGATAGAGGATGATCCCGGGCAATCGCACTGGATTACCGGCATACGTGGTGTGGGGTATAAATTCAATCCTTTTGAATCTTCACCCAATCTTAATCAATCTTAACCATGCCTTCAAATGGTTAACATTAGCAGGTGGTACTTTTATTAAAAAAATAATTCACATCATGAAAACACATCTGATTTTAATTATTGCCTTTGTACTACTGACAGGATTCCTTTCTGCCCAGGACAACAAAGCATCGGTATTGCTTACAAAAGCAATTTATGAGGAAGAAGTAACGGGTAACTTGGACAAAGCAATTGAACTATTTCAAAATATTCTAAAAGAATATCCGGAAGACCGTACTGTAGCTGCTAAAACCTTATATCATTTAGGATTAGTCACTGAAAAAATGGGTAAACAAAATGCCGATGAATTTTTCACACGTCTGGTCGACAACTATCC
>JASJGS010000206.1:0-5882 GCA_033791445.1 Bacteroidales bacterium
TTGTTTTAGCAATATAATCCATATCAAATTCCCGGGCAGGAGCGAAGTTCCACATAACTGGTATCTGTTTCTCCCGGGCAATATCTATAATATATTTAATTGTATCGGCAAGAATTTCAAATTGAAGAATGATCATAGCTGCCTGCTCAATCATGGACATAGCTTCTTCGATCTTTGCCCTATTCATAGCATAGTTTGCACCTGGAGCGACTGATATATAATTATTGCCGGCATCGCCAATCATAATCAGGGCGTGTCCACTACTCAATCCTTTTTCCTGAAAAACACAAGATGTATCTATCCCATCGTCTCTATAATTTTGCAACATTTGTGGGGTATAGGCATCTTCCCCAACGCAGCTTATAAATGCAAGGTTTCCTCCGGCACGGGCAGCTCCCACTGCCTGATTGGCCCCCTTTCCACCATATACCTGGAGGAATTCAGCATCTGCAACTGTCTCTCCTACAGTAGGAAGGTGATCCATCTTCATTATCAGGTCAACATTGGAACTACCGATTACTACGATTTTATCCTTCATGCGATTTTAATTTAAGCGCGCAATTACTATTAATGAAAGTCCAATAATGAACAGGCTGAACATGGCAGCCAGAAGTTTATTTGTACTTTTTGGAGCTGCTGCAAATTCTTTCCATACAAATACCCCCCAGGCAGCAGATATCATGGTAGCTCCTTGACCCAGTCCGTAGGAAATGGCAAATCCGGCTTGTTCAGAAGCAATGAGGTTAAATTCCATGGCAGCTGCCCAGATGATACCTCCCAGTATTCCAATCATGTGTAATTTGGGTGTTCCCAGTTTAAAATAATCGGCATAATTAACAGGTTTACCTGCAATAGGTTTATACATAAACCAGGTATTAAATACGAAATTGGAGATGAAAATACCCAGTGCAAAAATGAAAATGGCTGAATAGGGTGTAAGTAAGCCGGCATCAGGTGTTGTGAAGTTTGTTGTCATGGAGGCAGCTACAAAGCGATAGAAAAATCCCATTAGGATACCGGAAAGTACAGAAATAATAATTCCCTTTTTTTGAGCTCCTTTTTTGTCCTGAGGAAGCTTGCGGTAAGCGGCTGCATCAAAAAGGATGGCTGCTACAACCAGGAAAAGTCCGATAAACAGCAGATAGGGATTTCCAAGGGGAGTGGCAATGTAATTTACTACTACTCCAATGACCAGAGCCAGTCCCACTGCAATGGGAAAGGCTACTGCCATGCCTGCAATGGCTGTAGCAGCTACAATGAGCAAGTTTGAGATGTTAAAAATAACACCACCAACAAAAGCTGAGGTAATGGCACTGCCGTCTGCCTGCAAAAGATCATCTATAAAGCCTCTGCCTTCATCACCTGTACTTCCAAAAGTGAAACCAAACAAAAGAGTTGTAAGGACAATTCCAATGGAATAATCCCAATAATACAATGGGAACTCCCACAATTTAGATGACATTTTTAATGTATTGGCCCAGGATCCCCAGCCAATCATTGTAATAATACAAAAAACAACAGCCAGTCCGTATGAATCTACTATATACATTATTTAAGCTTTAGGGGTTAGTAAATATTGAGATATCTTGTTTTACTCGATATGGCATATTTAATAGTTGGGATTAGATTATCATTTTCCGAATCGCTTCTTTGCATCTTCTAAAATAGTAACCGTGGCAGTGGCGCCACAACGGCTACATCCTGCGTCCTGAACAGCAAGTAGTTGATCCAGTGTTCTTACCCCACCAGCAGCCTTTAGTTTTACTTCCGAACCAATGCTTTCTTTCATTAGGATAAGATTAGGAATAGTGGCTCCTACATAGCTGTATTTTCCATCATCCCCCTTTACAAATCCGAATCCGGTTGAGGTTTTCACATAATCTGCTCCTACCTTAGTACAGATCTGACACAATTTTACTATATCTTCCTTTTCTGTTATATAATCAGTTTCAAAAATTACCTTGACAATAGCACCATTTTTATGGCAGGCCTTGGTAACTGCATCAATTTCATTTTCTACATAGGCCCAATCTCCTTCAAGTGTTTTGGCAATATTAATCACCATATCTATTTCCACAGCTCCATCTTTACAGGCTTTTTCTGTTTCGAATACTTTAACTTCGGTAGCTGAATTTCCCGATGGGAAGCCTATAACACAGCCGACAAGAACATCAGAACCCTTTAAAAGTTCAACGGCCTCCGACACAGCATAGGGTTTTACACAAACCGAGGCAACATTATATTTTTCTGCCACTTCACATTCTCTCTTCAGGTCTTGTGAGGTCATGGTAGGATGAAGGATGGAGTGGTCAATCATCTTAGCTAATTCTCTGGTTTTTGACATCAGATATTAAAGTTTAGGTTTAGAAAATAAAGATATATACCTAGAGGGTATGTACAAATAAATATGTGAATATTCTTTATTACTCTTGTGTAATATTTAATTTTGGATTAAGATTTCAGAAATAACAAAAATATGACATCAGAAGAATTTAGAAGTAAAGCCCATGAATTTGTTGACTGGATGGCAGATTACCTTGATTCAGTCGAAAATTATCCTGTCAAGGCAAAGGTAAAGCCAGGAGAGATTTATAACAGGCTGCCCGATAATCCACCAGAGCAAGGAGAGGATATGAATGCCATTTTTAAGGATTTTCAGGATATTATTATGCCAGGAATCACTCACTGGCAAAGTCCAAATTTCTTTGCATATTTTCCAGCCAATTCAAGCTTTCCGTCAGTATTGGCAGAAATGCTTACCGCAACACTGGGGACTCAATGCATGATCTGGGAGACCTCTCCGGCGGCAGCTGAACTCGAAGAAAAAGTAATGAACTGGCTGATTGAAATGTTGGGTTTACCTGCTGGTTTTGAAGGGGTCATTCAAGATACAGCATCCACTGCAACTCTGGCTGCACTGCTAACGGCCAGGGAGAAAGCTACGGAATTGAGAATAAACGAAAAGGGCTTTCAGCCAGAAGACAAATTCAGAATCTATTGCTCTACGGAAACGCATTCATCTATTGAGAAATCAGTAAAAATTGTCGGATTTGGTCTCGAGAATCTGGTAAAAATTGAAGTCGATGAGAATTTTAGCCTCAGGCCTGAACTTTTAAGGAAATCGATAGAAAGTGATATTGAAAAGGGTTTTAAACCTTTGTGTATTATAGCTACCATAGGCACAACAGGAACCACTTCATCTGACCCTCTGGAAGAGATTGCTCAAATAAGTAAGGACTTTAAGCTATGGTTGCATGTAGACGCTGCCCTGGCTGGCTCAGCTCTACTGCTTCCGGAATGCCGCTGGATGATGAAGGGTATAGAACAGGTGGATAGTTTTGTTTTTAATCCTCATAAGTGGCTATTCACCAATTTTGATTGTTCGGCCTATTTTGTGCGTGATCCGGAAATGCTTATAAAAACATTTGAAATACTTCCGGAGTACCTCAAAACTAAAACAAGAGGGCAGGTAAACGATTATCGCGATTGGGGAATTCCTTTGGGAAGAAGATTCAGGGCACTTAAATTGTGGTTTGTAATTCGAAGTTATGGAGTGAACGGTCTTCAGGAGAAACTCCGACTCCATCTTAAACTAACACAAGATCTGGCCACTACTATTGATGATCATCCAAACTTTGAAAGGTTGGCTCCGGTTCCACTTAATACTATTTGCTTCAGGTATCATCCTGTAGGAGAAGATGATCCTGAAGAACTTGATGCATTGAATGAAACCTTATTGCATGCTATAAATCAAAGTGGAAAAGCATACTTTACGCACACTAAAATCAATAATAAGTATACCATCCGTTTTGTTATTGCTCAAACAAATGTTTCTGAAAGGCATATTCAGGAGGCCTGGAAAGGAATTGTAGAAACATCTGAAAAGCTAGGGAAGGATGAACTTTTTAAAGCCTGAGAGTCTAAAGTCTTTCCTGCCTGTCGGCAGACAGGGATAACTCACCCAGACTTTAGCGAGGTTGGTAGAAGCTGAATTTCATATCTTTAAAAAAGTGAATAAATGGCCCAATATCCTATACATAAACTGGAAGAGAAATTCAAAGTGGCAGCAGATCCAAGCAGGGCATTGCAGATGGAAAAATACATGAAAGATCGGTTTCCATTTTTTGGAATTCAAGCCAATCCACGAAGGGCTATCTGTAGTGAATTTATGAAGGAATATGGATTGCCCGAAAAGAAAGACCTTTTTGAGGTGATCAGTCAACTATGGGAAAAAGAGGAGCGAGAGTTTCAACATTTCGGGGCTGAATTGGCCAACAGATATAAAAAAAATATAGAGGGAAATGACCTTGAAATGTATAGATGGATGCTGGTTCAAAAATCATGGTGGGATTCGGTTGATTTTATTGCTGCAAACCTGGTAGGAAGCTATTTTAGAATATTTAAACAGAATGCATCTCCTACTATGAAAGATTGGCTGGATACCAACAATATGTGGCTTCAGCGCACCACCCTCATTTTCCAGTTAAAATATAAGAAGGAAACAGATCTGGAATTGTTATCCAGACAAATAAAAGCTCTCAAAGACTCAAAGGAATTCTTCATCAGGAAGGCTATTGGATGGTCCCTCCGTGAATACTCAAAGACAGATCCGGATTGGGTTCAGGAGTTCGTATCCAGTACTCAACTATCCCCTTTGAGCAAACGGGAAGCACTGAAACGAATAAATGCTTAGGGATTCATAATACAGTAATTTCTTGTAATGGTATACCCCAGGCTTAGGGTTTAAATCAATAAATAGTATTATTTAAGTTGCAATGCGAGCAAGACCTTCTCTTGTTAATAGTGAAACCAAAAAAGTCTATGCCAAAAGAAAAGCCAATGTCATAATTTTGCAAGGATGGCATATAGGCATATTGCACACCCAGGGTAAAAGGAAATGGAAAGCGGAATACATTAAAATTCATGACCAATTGCCCTCCAAAGCTTGACATATTCAGGGCTTCAGGATTGTATTCCCAATCGCTCCCATTGAAATAATAATTTCCTTCTCCCAATGCAAAGTTATAGAAGGCTTTCGCATAAAACCTTGGTACATATAAGATGCCCCCAATATTTAATTCAGGATAAAAAAGAGGGAGATAATATTCAGCTTTGAACGTATTTAATTTCTCTGCAACCCTATTTTCATAACCGGCCGGGTAAGACAAGCGATTTCCATATAGAAACCGGCTTGTATTTTGTCTTTCAAGGCCAGCCTGAGCATAAATACTGTGATGTCGGAAAAATCCAGGGATATACAATCCGGCATAAATTGATGTGTTGGATCCATAGGTGTCGGCATTCCATGGTGCATGCGTATAGTTTATATCAAATAAAAAGCCAAGTCGTGGTTTGATATCTTTGGTTGCAAGTTTTAAGTAGTTATAAAAATAAAGACGATAATTTAAGAAGATACGGCCCTTGTCATAATTAGCAGTTTCGTTGTTATATATATAGCTATTGGAATACTGACTTGATATTTCAGGGTATAAGCCTCGAACATACCTGTTGCGTGTCAGGTTCAGGGGGATATATACATTTACATTAAAATCTGATCTTTTCCCCGAATAGGTGAATGGATCGGCTGTTTGTGATGTGTCAGCAACCACGTGGGGTTCTCCACCATAGTCCCAAAAAAGATCTATTACCGGATACCAGCCTTTATAGGTAAAGCGGGTAACAAAATGGTGTTCCTGGTTTTTATAATAATAACCCAGGGAGGTTACAGCAGTGCTTAGTTTATTTTGTGATAGTAGTGTAAGCCCCAGAGAAACAGGGTTTTCATCTAAAGTGAAATCATTATAATCGAAATAGAATGGCATCCAGCTATGAAATCCAAAAAGATTTTTCCATTTTCTAAATCTCAATTCTTCATAATTCGT
>JASJGS010000207.1:0-36206 GCA_033791445.1 Bacteroidales bacterium
CTCTGTACCTGATCAACATAAATTTTTAGTTCCCCTTTTTTGTATTGCCAGCTCCATTTCAATTCAGGATGTCCTTTCGTGAATATCCACTGTTCAAAGAAATCCTCTAAATTTTCTCATGAAACTTTTTCCATGGACATACGAAAATCTGCCGTCATCGCATTGGAGTCTTTATAGGTTTCATAATATAATTGTATTCCTTTCCAAAAAGTCTCATCCCCAAGCTTGTGTCTTAACATATTAAGTACCCACCCTCCTTTTTGATAAGTATTCGTATTTAAAACCCTCATGGGGTCTTTAATAGAATTGTCTACTATTGGTGATGGATTCCTTTTGTAATACCTGACCACTCTTTCCCGTTGCCTTGAAAGCTCCTCCTTCCTTTTTTCATTTCCGTAAACTTCTTCTTGATAAAGAACTGTAAAATAGGTAGCAAAACCTTCGCTTAGCCAAACGTGATTCCAGCTATTTTCTGTAGCGGAATTCCCAAACCATTGATGTGCAATTTCATGAGCTATTAAACCCTCAACTGCATTTTTCCCGGTTACAGAGTTCTCAAAGTAGGAGATGGTTCCTGCATTCTCCAATCCACCCCATTGAGTTTTTGCCTGCATGTTCGCCAGTTTGGCATAAGAATAAGGTCCAATATTATCAATAAAATAATTTAGGACATTTACGGCAATCGCATAATCCGAAAAGCCATCTAATCTATTTTCTGGATAGACCCAGGCCGTCACCGGAATTTCTCCAACCATATCCAGGAGTTTGGTTGCAAATTTTGTAACACCAATAGTTGCTACTTTCATAGCAACAGGAGCCGGCTCATAATAGCTTGTGAGCTTATAACCATTTCCAAGATTGCTTTCTTCTATTTTTTTACCTGTTGCGACAACATCGTAATGATCAGGCGCTATAACTCTAAATTCAACAGCTGCTTTATCATATGGGTGGTCTACGCATGGGAGCCAGTACCTGGCCAGGTTGGGCCAGTTGTCTCCAAAAAAGGATCGTTGACCAAACTTCGTGGTGTCAATGACCAAACCCCTTTGGGCAACACCATGATATTGGATTTTAAATGTTCTAATATTCGACTCATTAGTTGCTGGAGTAATTAAAATTTTATCGTCTGAAAATTCATAATTAGCTTTAGTATTGCCATCGAAAACTCCAGTTAATTCCATTCCATAGTCTCCGGATTTGCCAATGAGATCCAATGAGAACTTTTCCACCTCATCTTTAAATTCAACTGTAATCAGAGACTCACCTTTGATCTCATTGTTATCATCATTTAGAGTTATACTAAATATATAACGCTGAACATCTGCTGATTCATTTCTTTTGTAAGCATCTTGCGCACAGGTGGTATTTAAAAAAAGAAACACAATTGCAGTTATGAGGGAATATGTTTTTACCATAATTAACATTTCTTTTACTTTCTCTTTTTAGCTTTGACTTTTATACTTGTACTAACCTAGGCATTGATCTGAACCACAATTAATTACAACTCTTTCTGTATGCTGTTTATTTTAATTGGAGTAGATTTTTAATCAAATATTTTAAATGTACTTTATAAGCAGGGTCGCTTTAAAATAATTCCTTTTTAAATGCCAGGTGTTTAGTTTTAGCCAATTCTATTATTTTTTGAAATTCTGAATCATCACGAATAGGATCAAAGAACACATCACGTATCATTAAAGGGTAATTAAAAAATCCGCCATCAATAGCTCGTATCAAGCATCTATAGCATGCAGGTTTGTCATTTATCAAACCATAAATCTCTGCATAATAATAATAAGGTTCCGCATCTTTTAATTCATAACTCTCTAATTCTATCATCAAGGTCTTTACCTCGTCTTTGTTACCTTCCATGAATGCTAACATGGCTTTGGATAATTGACGTGTCATTCCTTTCGAATCCAGCTCAAATGATCTTTTAAAGTATTCTATAGATTCTTGCCGTCTCCCCATATGAAAGAGCGTATATCCATATTGATAAACTGTAAATGATGATTCTATAAAATTATTATAAACTGTTAGGGCTTGTTCATATTTTCCAGCATTTGTATAGGTAATCATACAAGATCTAAACTTTTGGTTTTCTCCGTCAAGGATAAGCGCTTTATCCGTTTCAATAACGGCTTCTTCATTCATTCCGGTATACCTATAAATATAAGCAAGTGAAAAACGAGACTGTGCATTATTAGGGCTTATTTCAATCATTTTCCTTGTCATTTTTACAGCTTCTTTTATTCTATCACTTTCAGTGTACATCATTACAAGATTCCCATGGCTGAATATAATTCAGGATTTATTGATAAGGCTTTTTCTATATATTTTTCTGCTTTTATTGTTTCTTCGGGTTTAAGTAATGCATAATTAGCAAGTGAATGTAAACGATCACCATAAAGAGCATAAGAAGGAGCATATAATGAATCTAATTCAATACTTTTTTTAATCATTTCAATAGCCAATTCATCTCCTTCGTTGTTACGAGGATACGCAATAGCACGCAGATAGTATTCGTAAGCCAAGGAGTTGGTTGGTATGTCTTTTTTAATTCTGTTTATCTCATTTTGAGAAAATTGAATATCCAGTTCATTTACCACCTTTTCTGAAACGATATCCTGTAACTCAAAAGCAGACTGAAAATTAACTTGCACAGGCTCTCGCCAAACTATTTTATTTGTTTTAAGGTTTATCAACTCAATATTCAATCGAATGATGTTTCCTTCTTTTAAGTAATTCCCGATTAAAATATAATCTACATTCAATTCCTTTCCGACAAGCACTGGATCAATCGTTTGGTTTTCAAATTTCCTAACACTACTTGAAGGCCTAACTGTAATATTGTTGAGATATATTAAACTTCCAATAATCTGATCAGCCATAGCGAAACCTAAATAATCAGTTGATTCATCTGATTTTGTATTCAAAAAAGGTAGCACGGCTATTAAGTTATTCCCACTTAGTTTTTCAACAATTTCCGTTGGATTATCTGTATTTTTCCTGGAGTTGTTCTTGAATTGATTAAATAACAAAACTATAACAGCAATAGATAAAGAAACAATGATAACTATATTAAGGCGACTACCCTTTATATTAGATTTCTTTGACTTTTCATTAATATTTTCAGTTTTCCTAATTCCTTCAGACGTAAAATCATAAATCCACGAAAATATTAAATTGACCGGAAACCCTATTATCAAGATAAGCAACAGGGCTCTCATTAAATATGGAGGAGCATTGAATGTAGGGAGCACAACTGAGGCTACTTCAGCAATTATCCATGCTACTACTAAATAGGCAATGGCAGATTTAAAGATATTGCGTCTTTTGAGTTCAGCTATGTATTTTTTTAAATCCATGGAATTTCCAAAGATAGTTTTAATTAATTACACATAATGAGGAGCTGCATCTACCTGAATTATCTGCCAATAGGCTGGTTTAGTGGAGCTATTGGTCAGCTTGCTGTCAGAGCTCAACGAAGTTAATGATATTAAACGTTTCAATGTATTAGTTGTGGCGGAGTCGGAACATTTCATTATAAACCTGTAATAAAGTTGATATGAGTGACATAGTTTAATAATGGCTTCAAATCCCGTCATTAGGTATTACATATTGTAGTAAGTAGTTATTCATTAATCTTGTTAAATTGAAATCTATTACTCCATAGCAAGCCTTTTTTTTCTTCCCCTACCTGAAAAAGAACTTCATCTCCCTTTTCCAAATCAATAAATTTTAATGCTTCCAAAGCCGTCAACACATTGGTATCTCCATTGTTAGGATCAGTAACAAAAAGCTTGTTCTCCCTAACTGTAATTTCAATGATATAATCACCTATATCGGGAACTTGAAAGTCAAGTTTATACTTACCAATAAGATTACTGAGGTTTCCTATCGGAAGGTTTATTACTTCGACAATTCGTGGATTACTTATTCCCCAATCATAATAATTTGAAACGGATCTTAATATTTCCCCAATAAGTTTCCCTCCATTATCTGCGTTGGTCATAACTATTACGGCATTTCCACGATTAGCGAATGATATCAATTCATTCGTAAATCCAGCATTTTTTCCACCGTGTCTGAATATTAAAGAATCTTCATCCCATTGTAGTGAAGGACCTAATCCCCAATTATTTTTGTGCTTAGTTAGCATTTTATTTATTGTTTTCTTTGATAGTATACCTGTTTCTTTACCAGATAGAATATTCTGAATTTCTATACAGTATTTTGCCAAGTCTGTAGGAGTTGTCCATAAACCAGCTGCAGCCTGTTCTGGATAGTTATGCCACAATCCTTCAATTATATTTCCCTCAGAATCATAAGCTGCGCTGGCATTAGAATAATATTCAGCCCCCAATGGTTGCTCATAATTGCTATGTTGCATTCCAATTGGTTGTAAAATATTTTTTGATATATACTCATCTAAAGCTTGCCCACTAATATCTTCAACCATTTTTTCCATTATTGTGTAGCCCCCACCAGAATATCTCCAAATATTACCAGGGATAGTATCCACGTATATTCTTGGCGTATTTCCTTCACCATTTAAAACCTGCGTTATTGATGGAAATGTATCAGTTTGTTGATAACCTGGAAATCCATGAACAGTCATTCCTGCTGTATGTGTTAATAGCCTTCTAAGTGTTACTTTTTCTACTTTTGTGAATTTACTTTCCGGTATTTTCCAATCGGTTAAATAGGTATTCACATCTTCATCGAGGTCAAGATTTCCATTTTCAACTAATTTTAATGCAGAAAGTGCTGCCAATGGTTTGCTTATTGAACCTGCTTGAAAAATAGTTTTAGTATCGACTATACTTCCACTTTCGGTATTGGCAATACCATATCCTTTCGCCCATTTTACTTCCCCATTTTCTACTATTGCTATGCTGACTCCAGGAACTTTATAATGATCCATTCTCTCTAATATATTAAACTTGGTTAGTGAATCATCTTTTACAAAGATCGCTGGTAATAGCCCATTCTCAACGGTATAAATCTCAGTTGATATATCACCTGCCTTTTCATTGTTACATGAAATAAAGACAAGCGTAAAAACGAAAATCATGAAGGCTAATCTTTTCATATTCTTATTTTTTTTTGGTGAGGTATTTTAGTCTATTTAACATTTCTTTCGCATTATCGTTATTTGGATTTAACTCTAATGATTTATTATAATTATCTGTTGCAAGACCGGTATTTCCTTGAATCATATATGCTTCTGCCAAGCTGTCAATCGTATTATCGGAGTTATAAACTTAATTATTGGAAAATATTCCGAGCAAACAAGATGATCTTTCATTTTTTGATGACAGCCAACGTCCCGAAGGTATGACCAGTGCCAGAATTCATTAGGGTATTTATTTGTGTTTAGGTTTGAGCAAATTTAATACTTTTTGTTTCGCGTTTGCAGTATAACCCCAGGCATTGGTTATACAATTTGTTATAAGCAGGCAGTTTTAAGCTGTTTCCGGAATATAACCCCAATCCTTAAGTTCGTTTTTATCATTAATTTCTTTTGTGCCACCATCATGAATAACTATAGTTCGTGTTGCAACATCAAGTATATTTCTATAATCATGGTCTGAGATAATAAAACCTTTAATCTTACTTTGTTCTTTAATAATATTTTTAATTTCCTCTTTGTAAACAGGAGCAACACCATTAAACGGTTCATCAATCAAAGTATAAATTGATTCAGAGAATACAATTAAAAAAATCTCTATCAGTCGTATCTCTCCACCAGAGAGTTGTTTGGTTTTTTTATTGAGTAAAGGACTAATCAAATCGTGGTTTTTAATTTGTACTGCTCGTTTTGAATTACAGAACAAATCAATGGCACTGCTAATTTTAATGTGATTTGGTAAAAAGTTGTCTTGAGGAAGGTAATTTAATAAATTTCGATTATCAAATAAGGAATTTATAAACCTATCTCCAATTTTTACAAATTTTCTATCAGCAGATAAAGAGCCAAATATGATTTTTAGTAAAGTCGACTTCCCAGTTCCATTTCTACCAAGTAATCCAACTATTTCACCATGCCTACACGAAATAAAAACATCCGTTAAAACCTGCTTTGTTCCAAAAGCTTTGATCACACTATCTACATGCAACATACTCATATTAATATTGAAATAATGGCAATAATTGAACTTAACATAAATGTGCTACCCCATAGGACATATTTGTTTAGACCTAGATTATAATAGAAATAGTATTCATTAGGATTTCTCACTTCATAAATAAAGTATTGAAACAATAATGAAAACAGTATATATGCAACAGCTGCAGCGTTAATTGAAAATACTTCCTTAGGAATATCCTCACTAATAGGAATACCTATCCCGTTAATAAAACTAACCGAAAATCCCATTAAAATGGACATCACGAGTGCTGGCACAACTAGTTTTCTATAGAAAATAATTATAATTTTTATTAGGTGCATTCTTGTGTGTCCGATTTCTTACAACGGCTCGAATATGAGGTCGTAGGGCACCTTGGAACACAAACCTATCTTACCGTTATAATTTTTATTAAATGTTACTATGCCCAAATATAGCACTTTCCACCCTATGCCTTATATTTATTGTTGTGTGCTGGCATTTTATCTTCAATAAATTCTATGGTCTTTTCTATTGACTTTTTCGAGTCAGTTCCAATCCAAAATAAATGTCCCCATTCATTTTGAAGGATTTCAATTTTCGAATTTTCAATCATTCTATTCGCATTCTCAGGATGCTCTAGTGATACACTATTGTCATTCTTACTATGAATAATTAGAGTTGGACATGTAATTTTTAAAATTATCTCATCATTGATATTTTGGTCAATGTCATTTAAAAATCCCTTTTTAGAATTAAAATGTTTCATAGTGGAAACCAGTTCCCGTATGTCCGCATTCTTTAGTTTGTGAATTGGATTCTTTGAAAATTGTGGATAAAAACTCTTTGCTAACATATTTGGAAAAAACCTTGAAAATAATCTAACCATTCCCCAAACATAGATTTCAATTTTTGGGTTAAAAATCTTCTTAGCATTTTTATATATTTTTCCCTGCTCGTCAAGCCATTTTTTCGAAACTGCAGATGCTAAAATCAACTTGCTTACTTTGTTTGGATAATTACTTGCCAACTCAATTGCTGTTAATCCGCCCGCAGAAATGCCATAAACAATTACACTGTCAGCTGATAAATACTCTAATAAAGCTGCGATTAAGTTGGCTGCTTGTTTTGGAGTTCTATTACCATTCAAAGAAGTTTTTCCATATCCAGGGCGGGAAGGAGTAATCAATTCAAATTTTTCTAAATCAAATCCTTTATGACAAAGTGTTTCATTGCAATTTGAATGTCCACCATGTACAAATAATATTGGAATGCCTCTCCCAACTGAACAGTATTCAATTTTTCCAAGTTTTGTATTTATTACTTTACTGCTCATTTTTCTGCTTCTCCTGCTTGCACACAACTAGCTTATAAATTTACTTTTGCAAACAAAAATTACCTAATATATGCCGTATTGGTATTTGTTAAGTAACAAAATATTTTTTGAGTTATATTTTATCTTAAACACCAGATGTTTTTAATGTTCAGATAATTCTTGATTACTGGTTTTCTTAAATCTGATTATAATTATGTTTTAAATAGAATAAATCGCTTCTTGAAATGTTTTGAGACCAATACCTGAATCAAATTTGTAATCCATTTTATGCATAGCATATTCCACAGCACTTAAAGTACTTATTAAGTCTTCTGGTGAAACGGATCCCATATGGCCCACTCTAAAATATGTGGATTTAATTTCATTAAGTAATCCACCTGCTATTATAACACCGTATTCAGATACTTTTGCACAGAATTCTGCCCCGTCTATTCCTTTGGGGTAATAAATCGCACTCATTGTATTTGCAGCAATTTTATCATCTACAGGCAATATATCCAAGCCAAGTGCAGAGATAGCCAATCGAAATGCTGAAGCCAAAACCTGATGTCTATTCACCCTGTTCTGAACACCTTCATTTTTGATAATTTTAAGGCTTGTCTCCAATGCTGCAATTAGATTAACGGGTGGAGTTCCAAAGTAAGAAGGACGTCTTTCTTCATATGCTCTCATTATAGGAAGCCAGTTTGCCCAGTCGGCATAATAGTTTTGTACAAGTGTTTTTCTGTTTTCCCAAACATTCATCGCTTTTTGTGAAGCTACAAGCAGCGCAAGACCCGGAGGAACACCTATAGCTTTTTGCGATGCTGTAAGAACAAGGTCAATTCCCCAATCCTCCTGTTTTATTTCTTCACCTGCTACCGAGCAAACTCCATCCAATATACTTAACACATCATATTTCTTCGCTAAATCTATTATAGGTTTTGGATCTACCAATACCCCGGTTGCTGTATCTACATGAGTAATGGTTAAAAGTTTATAACTTTTGTTTTTGAGTTCTTCCTCAATAGCCTCAAGGCTGACAACTTCACCTAAAGGGGCTCTCAATATGCTTGTGTTTGCTCCATAACGATCCAAAATATTTTTAAATCTTTCTCCAAAATATCCGGTGGAAATGACCAGAACATTATCTCCTCGTTCAACAAGATTTGCTGCCGCCATATCCATGGATAAAGTGCCACTTCCAGAAACAATAAATGCCTGTCCTCCTGGAGCTATCCATATTTGCTTCATGAGATCCAAACTATTCCCAAATGTTTCAATAAAGTTAGGTGCTACATGGCTTGTTGTAACCATACCCATGGCACGTAAGACTTTTGGCTCAAATTCAATGGGCCCGGGGATCATAAGCAATTTTCTGTTCTTCATTTTCTCTTAGTTTTTATATTTTTCTGTTCTGTTATCCTGAATTGTACCACTCCAGTTTAATCCGAACGCAAAATCATACATCTTCCCCTCAGAATCAACATGGGCTTTCATATCAAAAGGAACATCTTCCTTTTGGGTTTCAACGATAGACATGTCAGCTGGTATTTGCATAGGTAGAAGGCCCGATGGCTCAAATGCTCCTGAAATTACATCGAGAATTGCCTGGTCCTGTACTCTGAAATTGACAAGCAGGGCATCAACTTCCTTTTCGAATTCAGCCACAACAGTAGGATTGGTCATTCTCAATACAACAATTACAGGCCTATCTTTCATTGTATTTTTAGTTTTCAGAACCATATCCAGATCTGTGCTATTTTTTGCTTTAGCGGATTTGTTTTTATAACTTCGGTTCAGTACATCATTTTCTCTTGAATCGCCTGCCAGGCTAGGATCACGAGCTTCAGTGGCGATATAGTTTTCATATTGCAAACTTATTGGAAGAAATCCATTTCCCCCATTCTCCGCATCTTCCTCACTGTAGCCAGCTGTGCGTCCATTCTCAGGTGTGTTGATGACGACAATGGCAAAATCTGCTTCATCTGGATTATCCGTTATCTTGAAATATTTTGCAATCAAATCCATGTTAAAGGGATCTTCCCACCGCTCGGGATTTTCAGCCCCAAAGAAGTTTTGGGAAGCAGGCACAAATCTCTTCGGTATATAAACAGTCTTTTGGCTATTTACCGGAAGAATATTCCCCTTGTTTTTAAGCATGATAATAGATTTTAATTGAGCCTGGTATCCAGCTTCCATATATTCGGGTTTGCCAACTGTGTTTTTGGTGTCATTAAGCTCTAAATAGGGGTTTTCAAACAAGCCTACTCTAAAAATATTCAATAATAGCCTTACTGCTGATTGTTCAAATCGAATTCGCATAAAATCTTCACCAAACTCATCTACACCCATCTTATATGCCTCAATTACTGGCCCTGCATCATTGTTCCCGCCAAACTGGTCACAACCGGCCATCAATACTTTATAGTGTCGTTCAGCAACCGTTAAGTTTTCAACTCCCCATGGAGTTCTTCCAAAAGCTGCCATGCCTGCATCGTCATTGGTTACACCCCAATCTGTACAAACAACACCCTCAAATCCATATTTCCCCCTCAACAGATCGGTAATAAAATACTTGCTGAATGCATTGCCCACATTTTCCCCATCAGGATTTTGATTGTAAGAGATAGTATAATAAGGCATTATGGCTGATGCCATTTTTGTTCCGCCTTTGAGGTCAAAAGCTCCTTCAATAAAAGGCTTCATATGTGTTTGTAAATTATTACCGGGAAAGACTGCATATTTGCCAAATCCGTAATGAGCATCCCTGCCTCCTTCTCCAGCACCACCCCCTGGCCAATGTTTGGCCATGGCATTTACACTTTCATAGCCCCAACCGTTCATTATTTCTTTTGCAGGAGAAGAAGTCTGAAATCCATCAATATATGCCCTTGCCATATCGGTCGATAATAGTGGGCTAATGCCAAACGTACCACTAAACCTATACCACCTTGGATCAGTAGCCAGGTCTATCTGTGGAGAGAGAGCTGTGGCTAATCCAAGTGCACGGTATTCAATGGAAGCAATTTCACCAAATTTTTTCACCAGTTCCGGATCAAAACTGGCAGCCAGGCCAATTGATCCGGGCCAACGTGAAATATCACCTCCGGCTCCCAGTGTGTATTCTTCATCAGCATTTGCCTGATGCCGGGGATCTGTACTGTTGTTGGCGGGAATTCCAACCCCTAATCCTTCAACCAGTGCCTGTGCATTGTTGTTCCATTTTGCTGCAACCATTGGGCTTTCTAAACGGGTTAAGAGGACATGACGCAAATTGTCATTGCTTAGAAAATCAATTTGTTGATCTGAAAGATCGGATGATTCTGCCCCACTTTCATCAAATGATCTACCATTATAGGTGGTTCTACCTCTGAATCCTCCACCGGGAATACTCTGATGGCCACTGTATAACATCAAACCTGCTATTTGTTCAATAGACATCTTTGAAGCCAAATCCGCAGCCCTGTCTTTAGCAGGAAGTCGCCAATCTTCATAGGGATCCAGACCGTTGTTCTTGTTCAAATCCTTAAACGCAAACCGATCTAAAGTAATAATATTTACCCCGGATGCTGGAGAATAGCCCAGTGTTTGTCCACCTTTATTGTTGATAATATTAAAATCGTCTTTTTCTGTTTCATTCCATTTAGGGCCACAACCAAAAACTCCCAGCAGGAGGCCAAGGATGATCAAAGCATTGAATGATTTTTGCATTTTTTTAATTTTAGGTTATTTCTTCTCTACATCTGTAAATCAGGATTGGAAAATGATTAATACTGTTTAATACAAACTGGTACAATTAAAAGCACCAAATCATATTATCTATGTTAGAATAAACTATTAACCAGTGTTATTTAAAATTTAAGTTGGGTGTGATTATTCCTTTATGAAAGTATGGTAAAACTCTTTTAATTCCAACTTTCTTTCACTTTTTAAATTATGCCAACGTATCCCCTGAATTGCTCCTTCAAGTGCATATAACATATTTAAACAGGCTCCGCTATTTTCAATGGTAGCTATTCTGATAATAGCATTTTCACTTCCGGTTTCTTTTAATTCCTGTAAATTATTTATCCCTGCTGATTTTAGTTTAAGAGCTAAAGTATTTCCTATGTTCGGGGCTTCTGTTAAGGAGTTCATTTATATCAAAGTATAATTTACTTTCAAGCGAAGGAAGAGAATAACATTTTCAATACTTCTATAAAATTATATCAAGGTCCAATCAAATCAAAATTGTAAACTTTAATTAGCGGACATAAGTTACTTACTTATTATTCCCGTTTTTTTCAAATTCTTCAATTTCATGAAGAAACTGAATGGCAGAATGAATTTGTTTACCTCCATTGTCAACAATTAGTTTTTTGACCCATCTTTTTTTTGTTTTGTAATTCAATACCTTATAAAGCCAAATCGAAAATGGGATGAACAGAATAGTTAGGATTATATTCCATATTAACCAATTGGAGTCAGCGTTTGCCAGGATGTCAAAATCATACAAGGCTTTGAATCCGATGACCATGTATGCAGAATAGAAAGGTATGGAAAGGAATATCAGCCGAAGTGTCTGTAAACTATAGATTTTTAGTTTTTCAAGTTGGACTTGAAAAGAAGTAATGGGTTTTGAAAAGTCCAGACGGAGAATTAATATTATTTGCATTAAGCTACCTGTAAAGCCTACCAGGCAAAATATCATTAATATCAAGCCTGATAAAACATAATAAATAGTTGAATTGTTTTCAATGGAGAATCTTAATAAAAGTCCAGCAAATGCAAAAAATAGGAGTGATTCTATGATACGCCTGATAAGCAGGCCTTTCAGAATGGTTTTAGGGTTTTTTGCATCGATTGATTGCAGGCTTAATGTATTAATATTCAGCTTTTTTTGTAGTTCGCAACTGTAATCGCCCCAAAGGTTTTGTATGTTTTCTTTTGTCATTTTATTTAGTTTTAGAAATTTGTAAATCTCTGTTTTAGTTTCGTTTTTATTCTGTTGATTTTTGTGGCCACATTGGATTCAGATATACCCAGTATTTCTGATATTTCTTTATAAGCACTATTATCAAGGTACAAAAGCATTACAGCCCTGTCAAGCTCCTTTAATTCATGAATTAGGGCATATAAGCGAGATATGTCCTCACCTTCATTATTATCCTGGTTATCAGTAATGTGGGTAGCCTCTTCATTAAGAGGGGCAATTTGGTCTTTCCTTATTTTATTTTTGCGGTAAAAGGAGATGGCAACGTTTAATGAAATTCTATAAATCCAGGTAGATAATTTATATTGTTTGTTGTACCTGCTGAATGACTTCCAAATCTGTATGCTGATCTCCTGAATAAGGTCCTTTCTGTCCTCTTCATGCCGGCAATATGAATTGGCAACCTTATATATGAGGCCTTTATTTTCCTCAATTACTTTTGAAAACTCTACATTCCTGACCAGGCTATCCATGAAAAATCTTTTTTACTTGTTTACAACATTATTCGCACAAGTTTCTAAAAAATCACAGTTTCCAACTATTTTTTTTGAATTGAATGATCAAAACTTTTTGCAGTCGAGACTGTATCAGGGTAGAAGGAGGTTGAAATAATTCCTTCATCACTCAGCAGAATATTCAGATGGGCTGATTCTAAAACATCCGTTATAGACATTCTCTCTCCATCCAGTGATACCTCTTTTTGTACCAACCTGATCCCGTGGCTATAGTCAACATAGCTTTCTGAATGTCCTGCATAGAGATTTTGTATGGGTTCTCCACTCTGATAATGCCAACCGTATATTACCACCTTACAAGCAGAGCTATTGTTGTAAATGGAGTTACTGATAATCACATCTTTTTTATCTCCGCTGACCAGATTTCCTAAGGGATGCTTTTGTAAATATAATTGGCGCTGAGACTTAAGCATGGTATTATGTTTTACAAAAACTGCTACAGTAGTCATTTCCGGCCCGGGTGAAATAGTTTGAGGTTTCATCTTTACAGAAGAGGCTTTCCAAATTTGATTTACCATTTTACGGGTAGGAAGAATACAGTTTAATGAGTCTGCGATAATCTGTGCAAGAATGGGAGTCATGGGGCATAAAAAGTAATCGGTATCACTACCCAGGGCCAGGTAATCGGGTATTACATAATAGCTAATGTGTCTGTATTTTCCTTCAATGAATGCACTATCTTTAATAGGGACCATATTCCTGTAAAAACCAGGGATGTTTCCCCTTAATACCTCATATAAAATAATTGATTCTCTATTCTCAAGAGGCAGATCAGATATGGATTTAATAATCTGAGTTCCTTCAAGGAATGCAGGATTTCTTGAAGGAAGCTGTAGGGTTTGAGCCTCCGATAAAACACAGATACTTGAAAAAAGAAGAAATAGGAAATTGTATTTGAACATTGGCGAAATGCTATTTCCCCCAATCTTTAACAGCATTTTTATAATCATCAGTATATCCATAATGGTCCGTTATGAGATATTCAGCTTCAGGAATATTCGAAATTATACTCATAGATTCAACTGCCATATCAGTATCCATATTAAAAAATGTGTTGAACTTGTCAAGCTTATCAGCTTTTAAACTAGCTGCATCACCAATAAATAAATATTTTTCGTTGATTAAATAGCACATGGAACCAAGGGTATGTCCTGGCGTTAAAATTCCTTTTATTTTCAGGTTTCCAATATTGAAATTGTCCTGGTCTTCAACCAGTATATAATCCTTGGTGTCAATTTTATTTCCGAAAATAAAAAATCTTCCTTCTTCACCATTAATTAATTGTTCTTCCTGTTTTGAGAGGTAGATTTTGGCATTCTTAAAAAGGGTAATGGCTGCCACATGGTCACCATCTGTATGTGTTAGTAATACAGCCACCACTTTTTCAGGACTAATATTTAACTTTTTTAATTCTTCAGAAACAATTTCCGGATTATTTCCGGCATCGATAGCCACATATTGATCACCGTCTTTAATTAAAAACAAGTTTACAAATGTATCCTGAATCGAAAATACGTTCTCAACAATTTGCTTTGTTTCAAGCGGTGTCATAGATTTTATCTCCGATTTAGCTTTTATTCCGTATCCAACAAAAAAAATGACTAAGAATACAATTAGAATTCCCAACCCAAGGGCAATTCTTTTTAGTGCTTTTTTCATGATAGTTAAGATTTAAATCTATAATCTCTAAAACAATCTCATTTGACCATTGATAATGGCATTTTCTAAATTTAATAATTTCATTTTTACCTGTAATCCTCCTGCATATCCGACCAGTTTCCCATTACTACCCACTATTCTATGACAGGGTACAATAATTGAAATTTGGTTTGCTCCGTTTGCACTTGCCACAGCTCTTATGGCTTTTTCATCACCCAGTTTTTTTGAAAGGCCCAGGTATGATTCTGTTTTCCCATATGGGATAGACAATAATTTGTTCCATACCTTTATTTGAAAATCAGAACCAACTAAATAAAGCGGAATATCAAACTCTTTTCTTTGTCCTTCAAAATATTCGTTTAACTGATTCTTAGTTTTTTGGGAGATAGCCGTGCCTTCTACAATAAAATCAGCATTTAACCTGGTTTTTAGGTTTTTATCAACCGAGTTTCGCATTTTTCGATATCGCCAGTCGCATAAACACAATTTATTTTCAAATGAACCAATAATAAGCTCACCGAATTTAGTTTTGAAGTATTCTATTTTGATTTCATGATCCATGGTTTGCCTTCAGGCGATTGCTATCCAATTTATTTATCATATGAAATATACTAATTCCGGCAAGAAAAATAGAAATAATCAACATTTCATAGGAGCCAAGAAACAGATTAAAACGATCTGGTTCAGTTACCACTTTTCCTGATTCCACCCATTCTGGCAAACAGCCAAACAAAATTACCATCCAACCAAAATGCAGTGCCCATGAATAACCGATGTTCTTATATACAATAATAAGGTTATTCCGAACAATTCCTACCAGGAAGAGGGTGAATAAAGTTTGAACTTCAATGATACCTCTTTCAAGAAAAATCCACTTATAAAAAACGAAATGCACCATGGTGAATATTAATGCCAGCCCAATTGAAACATAAAGCGATCTTATTTTTAATCGGCTAATTAGCAGGTATATTGGAATACTCCCTAATACTATTTCTTCATTTAATATGTAGAAAATGTCATGGTAATAACTTCGAAAAGATGTAAATTGTATAATAATATTGTGTTTCGATCCGATGTGTATGATTAGAAAAAGTGAGCCAAGTATGCTCACTATGGTAAGGGATACAGTGATAAAAAATTCTTTTAACGAAAGTTTCAATCCGACCACTTTAAGAAAGTCTTTTCGCCATATTAAAAAGCTAAACAGAAGAATCAAGATGGTTCCGATGGAAGAATACCACCAACCATTAAAATAGTAATATGAAAATGCCAGGTAGGAGCATAGGAGTAGATTAGCCCAAATTATTTTAGTAGCATTTTTCATTTTTAAGTTTAGCCACTATATTATAAGAAATACTAATTATGGGCTATCAGGACTGGTAGCTGTAGCCTTGCTGTAATCGAGTTTTTTGTTATCACCAATTGCATAGATGATTCCACCCAGGATATGATTTACAAAAATTGGATTTTCGTAATCTTCCGGACTATGCCCATAAGAGGTATAAAAGGATCTTCCTCCCTGGTAATCATGATACCAGGCCCCGGGGAAATCGTTTCCAAAGAGAGTTGGAAAAGTATCTTTCCTTTTGTCTTCAATTGTGCTCAAATCGTTGGTTATTAAAACAGTGATGGCAGGATTCATGTCTTTCACAAAATAACACTCATCTTTAATGGTCCATTCGTCTGGCATGTCTATAGTTGATGGATGATTATGATCAATTATTTTCACGGTAAATTCCTGGAAAGCGGCATGAACATCAAATGTTCCACCGGTAAGCTTTGTGAACCATAACCAGTTCCGTTCGGTTCCGCAGGCAGAATGAATGCCAACATAGGCTCCACCAGCTTGAATATATCGCATAAAAGCCACTTTTTTTTCATCGGTATCAAATACATCATTGTTCGTATTTGAGAACACAATGCAACTGTACTTTTCAAGCTTGGATTTATTGAAGACTTCCGGATTATCTGATACATCTACCTTGAAACTATTTTCTTCTCCCATTTTTTTAATGGCTTTGACACTACTTTCAATATTATCATGCACATAACCATCTCCATTTTTGGTATATACCAAAACTCTTTTTTCTTTACGATTCTGTGCTGTAATGGAAAACAGAAAAACCGGAAGTGCAATTAGAAGCAGGATAAGTTGGATCTTTTTCATTTTTTCAGATTAGTTATTATTTGTATTCAAGGCCATTTCTAGCGCCTGTGTAGTTAAATTATATTTTGTGATCATATTGGGAACTTCCCAATCAGGTAATTTACCTTCCGTAAGATATTGAATGAATTTTTCCGTAACCTGCGCAAAATGTGCTTCGTGTCCGGTCTTGTATTTATCCGGAATAAGAACTTCCCATTTTTTGTCAGATTTATGAATCTCTAGACCTGGATATTTTTCAGTCAAAATTTTCGACGCTGCATTCACTTCAATCTCGAATTCTTCAGAATCAATCTCTTTTGTTGGTTCAATATATAATTTTGGTTTGTAGTCTTGTTCAGCACCCTGCTTAATCACCAGATTTGATTTGCTACCCTTCATTATGGAATAATGGGTATCACCTGTTCCTTCAGGCGCCTGGTAGTTCCATACTACAGATACTTTTGCATGAACTCCTTTGATGGTATAATTAATTTCCCCATTGGCATACACTTGCAGAATACTGTCATTTACAATATTTTTCCTGAAGTAATCGGGATATTTATTCATCTGGGTAACCGTATTGAATTGAGTTGGCGTTAGATTTGTTGGCCAACGACTGGCAGATATAAGCTCTATATCTCTTCTATAATCAATAATCTGTTCCGGAAAACATTCCCACTGAACCAGGTCTACCAGATGTGTGGTTACATCTACAACTCCTTCCCCCTGCTGGGTAACATCAAAAAACCATGGCGGACGCTTAATTTTGTTTCCAGAAATATATTTGAAGAAATGATGAACACTTTCTTTTACTACAGCAGGTTCCTCCAGGCTACCCTGTGTCAATGATCCGAAAACTTCAGGAATCATTGATAGTTCTTTTTGCAATAGTGTGGTGATTTCAAATCGTTCAGTCATGATGTCATAAATGAGTACATCATTTTCATCTGCCTTTTCAAATGCCTGTTTCAGTAATTCAAAGTCTTCCCTATTAATGGCCATAGGCTTATCGGCAAATACATTTATGCTTGAATCAACTGCTTTAATGATATATTCGGTTTTTCTTCCATTGTTTCCGGAAGTAACCATAACATTCCCTGGTCGATCAGAAAGCATCTTTTTAGCGAAATCTGGACCGGTATACAATTCAGTTATCCATTTTGTTGGTGAGTCAGGCCTGGAATTGTAATTATTGATTGTTTTTTGGTAATTATCCACATCGGGGCCTTCGGGGGAATAAACATGAACGACAGGGTCAACTTGCTCGTACATTTTCTTCTGGACCAGGGCAGCATGAAAATGACCAGGATCAAGAATCATTAACTTGACTTCATTCTCGGCTCCGGAAAAATTCATATCAGATTCATTTTGGTTCGATTGTGACTGATTCGAGCAGGCAATAATCACTATTGCTATAAAACTCGCTAATACAATTTGTTTAAAAATGATAAAAATTTTCATTGGCATTAGGGGATAGGGTTTCATATTCTAAATACCTTTTTTGATTTTAGGTATGCCATGGGTTGCGCATAGGCCTGGACAACATTGAATTTGCCTTGTCATTATCTAAGAACTTTTCATTCATTGGATCCCAGAAAAGTCTGCCAGGCAATTTCATGGCAATATGACTGACCAGGCAGGCACTGCAAGAGCGATGTCCCACCTCAGCCGGTGCCACGGGTTGTTTCCTGGTTTTAATACAATCGAGCCAGTTTCCGTGCTGTTCTTCACTATGATACAGGTGAATCTCGTCTTTTCCAATTTCTGAGGTCAGGATTTTGGGATCGCTGGCATCCAGGGCTATACGATTACTATCAGATGATACCGGATCACTTGGTGTAACAGCGTAATTACCCCGGGTAACAAAGATCCATCCCTCAGATCCTTCAAATCGAACCCCATTTGGGTAATCACCACTTATATACATGTTAACTCCATTTGCATATTTTGCCTTTACATTAAAATCACCATGAACATTCCACAATCCGCTGGTAGGGAATTGTGCCTCTGCCTCTACTTCAATAGGCCCGGTAAATTCAGTACCCATTCCCCAATGTGCTGTATCAACATGATGTGCTCCCCAGCCGGTTATCATTCCTGCACCAAACTGCTCGCAGCGTAGCCATCCAGGACGAGAATAATCAAGCTGAGGATGTACTCTCTTTTCAGTATAGTACACATCAGGTGTGGAGCCCAGCCACATATCATAATTCAGGTTAGCAGGAACGGGCATCTCAAGTTCTTCTGGTCCGGAAGGATCACCCGGTAAGCCAATAATAACTGTATGGATATCTCCAATTCTCCCATTTCTCACCAATTCACAAGCTCGTTTAAATTGTGGCCAAGGGTTTACCGATCGCTGCTGACTTCCTATTTGCAATATTCTGCCAGTTCGGTTGATTGTATCGCTTAAGGCCCTGCCTTCTTCAATAGTAAGTGAGGTTGGTTTCTGAAGGTATATATCCTTCCCTGCCTTTGCAGCCTCTATGGCTGGAATAGCATGCCAGTGATCAGGTGTACTGACTAGGACAGCATCAATATTTCTATTCAGAAGCAATTCTCTGAAATCAGAATACATTAAAACATTTGCATAGTTTTTCTTACCCGTTTTCTTTGCATAATAGTCCAGGACAAATTGCTTACCATCCTTTAATCGTTTTGTGTCAACATCACAAACTGCTATTACTCTAGCTGAATCATATTTCATTGTTTCAGGTAGATCATGAGTTCTTGAAATACGACCCAATCCAATAGCGGCAATATTTATTTTATTGCTTGGGGCACTGGCACCAAAAACACTTGAGGGAACTATGGTGGGGACAATAATACTACCTCCAATAACACCAGCCGCTGATGTTTTAATAAATTCACGGCGATTGAATGATTTTTTTGGAGTGTTTTTCGTTTTTTTCATGGAAAAAGTTTTATTGGTTTTTCAAGTGTTTAATTTCTATTGTTGGAGGATGTGCGAAGTTTTGCCAGTATCTTTCGGCCTCTTCCGGGCTAATATTACCATTATATACCAGCATTCTGTATTTTAAAGTATATGATTTTCCTGGTTTTAATTCCCAGTCAGATTCTTTAGTCGGACAAAAGTTAAAAAACATATCTCCCCTGTTTCCATTGGCATTTTCAGGCCAGATACGGAGTGGTTCAGGATGAGATTGGTTTTCCGGATAGCTCATAAATACGATTCCTCCCTGACCTGTACCCAATTCTCCATAAACATTACACCAACGGCCCCTTGACCCATCGGCATCTTTCCGGGTTTTCCCCTCTGAGGTTATTACATAACTGTTGTTTTTGGTCCATTCTTCCAATGCCCTGTATCCAAACCCGGCATATCGGTATTCTTCAATCAGGAACGGACTTTCTGAGGCGCACTCCAGGGTTGAATAAAAATCCCACAGCCATATTCCTTTTATACCCCATACTTTAACATCCCATTCTTCATTAAGTGCTACTCTGGTCCCTTCTTTAGCTTTCATATCAATATGATCAAGCTCTGCCCTAAAACCGCCAAAAACATCTCCACTGGTAAGAGATGAAAAGGCTTTGTGTTCTACTGTCCCTTCTCCTTTGTTCAGATTCCAGAAGTCAATCTCTTTATCTTCAAATTTTGTTTTTGTCCATGGGTTCCATATTCCATAATGATGGTAATGGTCGGGTGGCTGTATTCGTGTCAGGACATTTCCTGATGGACTCCAAAGCGGGTGGATAAAACCGCTCCTTTTATAAATAGTATCTATTCCTTTAGGCGGATACACAGAGGTGTAATTATATTGCAATACGTCCTTATTCTGAACAGAAATAATTACTTCCTTTTTATTTTTAATGCTTTTAACAAGATTTGAGGAATTTTTGGGAATAGCAAATAGGGTATATTTTCTGCTTTTTCCAGGATGAAGTGTATCCGATATTATCCACCATAATCTGTTAGGACTTCCTTTTTCAAGCTGACAGTAAATTTCTTTTTCCGAACCTCCTGCCTTATATTTCAAGATGAAAGACTGGTTTTCTTTTATTAGCTCATCTTTAAGATTGAAAGAGGCAGGTGTGTTTGTTCTAAGAATATCTCCTGCATGAACCGATATTTCAGCAATGGGGGATTGGGCATTAACCGAAAACAAAGATGAGCAGGCAACAAGAAGAAAAATGCCCGGAAAGGATAACTTTCTTATCATTAGGTGATTAGTTGTTTGATATTAAGAACCTGGCAGATTTTATTGGAAGTAAAGGTACAAATTAACAGCAATAATTAAAAAGTATATGAAAAGCTAGAATATTCTCCAATTTCTGAAGAATTCTTGTCTGAAAAATGTACCAAAACACGAATACAACTCGATTTTTAGCTACTATATATGATATAAAACAGGGTGATTTGGAGGGTGCTAAATTGCATTTTTTCTTGATTTTATTTTGTGGTTCGTAGAATTCATCCTATTTTGCGCCGATTTTAACCAATAACCTATACATATGAAAAGAATTACAACAGCTTTAATAGCAGTGCTTCTGCTATCTACATTTGCATTTTCCGGTGGTATTGTTACCAATACAAATCAGAGTGCAGCGTGGACAAGGTATTTTGCCAGGTATGCAACCACTGATATAGATGCGGTTTATTTTAACCCTGCCGGTTTAAGCAAGCTTAACGATGGTTTTCATTTTTCATTAAATAACCAATCGATTTGGCAGACCCAAACCATTTCAAATGATTTCCCATACCTTGTGTATGGTCCGGATTATGTTGGAGACGTGAAGGCTCCTTTGTTTCCAGGTGTTTATTTTGCCTGGAAAACTGGGAAATTTACTATTTCTGCGGGCTTTAATCCAATTGGCGGCGGCGGCGGCGCCACCTTTAACAATGGATTGCCCTCCTTTGAATTATTGACTGGAGTGAACCTTGTAGGCATGTTGAATGAAATGGGAATTCCAACCTCTCAATATACAGAGAGCCTCTTTTTTGAAGGAAGATCTGTGTATTATGGAATTCAGGCAGGACTGACCTATGAAATTAATGATTTTATTTCTGTAGCTGCTGGAGCTCGCTACGTAATGGCAAATAATTCATATAATGGTTATCTGAAAGATTTGATGATTAATCCGATGGCTCCTCCTATAAATGATGGAAGCATGGTTCGGGCAGATGAATTTTTCGTCACTGCTTCAGGACTTTATGCCCAGGCTTCTCAGGATGCCGCTGTAGCTTCAGCCGGATTGACTGCTGCCATAGGCGCTGGAATTATAGTTGGGGACGACCCACTTGCCAATCAAACTTTAATTGATGCATTAACAGATGTGGGAGTCTACTTCCCAGGAATGACTAATACCCAGGCTGCCGGGACTTTTGGTATAGTAAGTGATGAAGCAGCAAATTCTGCTTTAGAAGCCGGAGCAACAGCAACCCTGGTTACAGATCAGGAAGTTGAGTATGAGCAGAAAGGATCAGGGATCACTCCAATGCTGAGTGTACATCTTTCACCCGCAAAAATACTTGATGTTGCGTTTAAGTATGAATTTAAAACTAAGCTGCAATTAACAAATCATACAACCAGTGATTTTCTTGTTGGGTATGACGAAACAGGCACCCCTATTACCATGTTCCCTGATGGTGAAGTTAGCAATGCCGATATGCCTGCTTTATTATCAGGAGCGGCGAATGTAAGACCCTTACAAGGCCTGCAACTTTCTGTTGGTTTTGAGTACTACTGGGATAAAAATGTAAATTGGGACGGCCTTGAAAATGAAATTGACAATAACTCCTATAACATTAACGGAACAGCACAATATACCATTAAGGATAAAGTAATGATCAGTGCTTCTTATGGTTTTGCAAGTATGGGCGTTAATAAAAGTTACCAGAGCGACTTAGATTATTCATTGTCTTCCTCCTCAATTGGATTTGGTGCAGGATGGAACATAACCGAGAATGTAACGGTAAATGCCGGTTATGTAATGGTATTTTACCAGGATGATTCAGTTCCTACTGGTGAGCCTGTAATGTACACACAATTTTATGGTAAGGACACTAATATTTTTGCTGTAGGTGTTGATTTTAGCTTTTAATATCACATTCAAGTATACTGAAAAAAGGCTGCCCACGGGCAGCCTTTTCTGTTTTCGGAATGTAAATAATATAATTTTTGGTATTAAGCCTAGATTATTCGTGTCTCAGAGAATTAGCCGGGTTGGACCTTGCCGCCTTAAATGCCTGGAAACCTGTTGTCAATAATGCAATCACAAAAGCAATTAGAGAGGCGATTAAAAAAATAAACAAACTAAGATTGGTTTTAAAGGCAAAATTCTGAAGCCAGTTTTTCATGAAATAGAAAGCAAGTGGCCATGAAATTACCGAGGAAATAATTAATAGCCAGTTAATTTCTTTTGTTAACAAGCCTACCACCTGAGAAATAGATGATCCCATTACTTTACGAATACCAATCTCTTTGGTTCTTTGCTCGGTTGTGAAAGAGGCCAGTCCCAGGAGGCCCAGGGAAGACACAAATATGGCTAAGAGGGCAAAAATGGCAAATATTACTCCTTCATTTCTATCATCGTTGTAGTTGGTTTTAAGTTCCTCTTCAAGAAAGGTGTATTCAATAGGTTGATCTGCTACAATACTATTCCACTTTTCTTCAATGAATTTTATGGCTGTCTGGTAATTATCGGGCTGTATGCGAACAGCAAAATAACTTGCAAAACGGTTTTGGTTAAAGCCTATGATTAGAGGTTGTATGGTTTGGTGCAAAGACTCATAGTTGAAATCTTCCACAATACCTATAATTTTCAAGGCTAGATCGGTCGTATCAGCATTCCCACCAATTTGCAAAACATTTTTTCCAATAGGATCTTCATAGCCATAAGCTTTTACTGCGGATTGATTTAAAACTACCGCCAGCGAATCTCCAGCAAACTCCTTCGAGAACCATCTTCCTTCCACCATCTTAATATCAAAAGTACTTTGAAAGTTTTCATCAGTATAATAGAAGTTTGTTGCCCTTATTTCATCCGGAGTAGATCCCTCAGGCCTGAAAGCAGTATTTCCATGTAAAAAAGAGGGCACATTATTGGTCTGGCTGATCATCTCTATGGCTGGGTTTTGTGAAAGCTCTTCTTTAAATGCATTCCTTTGATCCTGTAAAGCATAGGCTCTTTCAATAATCATCACATCTTTTTTGTTGTATCCTAGATCTTTGTTTTGGACAAAACTAAGCTGGTTGTAAACCACAATGGTGCTAATTATGAGAAAGATGGCAATAGTAAATTGGAATACAACCAAAATACTGCGCATTCTTCCTCCCTTCATACCAGTTTGTATACTTCCTTTTAAAACCTTTGTAGGAACAAAAGAAGCCAGGTAAAATGCCGGATAACTTCCTGCCAGGAAGCCAACAAAAATCCCCAATCCTATTATGTATGGAAGAAATGACCAATCGCCTGTAAAAATGAATTTTAATTGTTTCCCGGCAAGATTATTAAATGCTGGAAGAAATAGCTCCACCAATACCAGGGCTATAAGGAGTGATAAGAAACTCAAAATAATCGATTCAATCAGGAATTGTGAGATAAGTTGTGGTCGGTTTGATCCAGCCACCTTACGTATACCAACCTCCCTGGCACGTCCGGCTGATTTAGCAGTAGCCAGGTTCATGAAATTGATAGCCGCAATTAAAATTAAAAAGAAGGCTATGACAGAAAAGATATATACTGTTTTAATATTTCCGCCTGGTTCAATTTCATATTGAAGATCGGAGAAAAGATGTATTTTTTTGATGGGTTGAAGGATATATCCATACTTATTTCCCGATTCAAGAAATTCCTCAAAACTTGCATTGCTGAACATTTGTAATTGTGGCCCTACATACTTTTCAACCATCTCAGGCAATTTTGCCTGAAGCTGTTCCATTGGGTAATCTTCCTGAAGTAAAATATAGGTGTAGTTATTATTGGAAACCCAGAAACTACTGTTTGCCATCTCTCTCATAGTAATATAAGACGCAAGCATATTAAATTGGAAATGAGAATTCTCAGGGTATTTTTCTACCACACCCGTAATTTCAAAGTCAGTTTGGTCATTCCCCATTTTTATTGATTTTCCCAATGGATCTTCTTTGCCAAAGAAAATTCCTGCCATTTCATCGGTAATTATCACAGTATTTGCTCTATTCAACGCATTGATGGGATCACCTCTTAAGAATTTCACTGAGAAAACATCAAAGAAGGTTGAGTCTGCATAATAGAATTTCTCAACCACCAGGCTGTTTTCTTCAAAACGCACCAGGGGATCTCCTGCAAAAGTGAAAAGGCGTGTTGAACTTAATACCTCGGGATAATCTTTCACCATGGTGGCTCCTAAAGGGGCACATGATACAGCCACAACCAATTCATCACTGGCAATCTTACCATTTAGATAAACCCGGTAAATCTGGTCACTTTTTTCATGAAACTTATCGTAGCTGAGCTCATCCTGAACAAAGAGCAGTATGAGAAGGGCACTGGCCAGGCCTATGGCCAGGCCTACAATATTAATAAAGGAGTATCCTTTATATTTGAATAAATTGCGCAGAGAGGTTTTGATGTAATTGTTGAACATAACTGGGACTTATTAATCTACGGTTAATACGAAATCATATAAATATACAGTTAATCTTAAATACTTGATTATTAGAGTCTAAACCTGTAAGAGAATTTGATAAGAAAAACATTATGTGGTTTAATAGTGAACAAATTTTGAATGTCCTCATTTACTATAAATCGGCCATCCGGTTCAAGACCATCCCTGCTTTGAGACCAGGCAAAATATAAGGTTGATCCGGCACTGTATTCCCATCGAAGAACCAGGTTTGAGAGGAATTCTTTAAAATTAAAGTCAGGATTTTCAAAACCATAATCATAGTTAGAGTCCTGGTTTTCATCAATATAGTAAAAGTTGTCATCCTCATCGTAAGATATTTCATTTGATGAAAATATATGAAACCGATCAGTGAATATATCAGCCTGTGGATTTGTTATTCTTTTAAATTTAGAATAATCACCTACTGCAAAGAAAGGCTGTCCCCAATATTGAATAGAAAAGTTAGGAGTAATACTCAGGTTAATCCTAAAATCGAAACTGACAACAGTCTGATCAATATATCCCATTAAATATCTCGGATCAGAATTGTAACTATCGGTAGTTACGTATTGTAATTCAGTTTTATTAAGATTCAAAGCTGGCTCTAAAGAAAGACTTAACATATCTATTGGACGATAGTCAATTTCTAGTCCAACTCGTTGACTATTCGAGGAATCTTCATTGCCCCATCTGAAGCTACCAAAAGCATTAAAAACCAGTTTTTTTCTATCATCAGATGATATGAATATTCTGGGGCTGCTATTGCCAGGAAGTTTTAACATAGGCCCTCCCCGAAGGGCTGAACTGGATTGCCTTTCGCCACCTATGTTATAACCTGTACTTAATCTCCAATAATTTTTGAATTGGGTAAAAAAGTTAAAGTTTCCACCAGTAAGTATATTAACTCCACCAAAATCCCAGGCGTGCCAGGCATTTATATTTATGTTCATTTGCCGGAATATGCTGAAGGGTTCCCATATCCTGTACCCAATATAAACAATTGGAAGAATCTCGTCAGTACTCATAACAAATCCAACATCATTAATTTCAAAACCTGGCGATTTCCATGTAAAAATTGCTCCAAAATTAATATGACCGCCTCCTTGTTTGCCAAATCTCATAGAACCGGCATGGCCAAACATGGAGGTCATTGACGAATCTATTTCTAAATGCTGTGCATCAAATCTTTGGTAATATCTGGCAGAAGACTCCTGTGTTAAAAGCATTGCTTCTTCACTACCCTGAACCTGGCTAAACATGGTATTTAGTGTAAAATAGTAATCCTTATCTTTCCAGGTAGTTGTAAAATCAATACCTCCTGTTACAGCGGAAGTGCGCAGAAAATTTAAGGTAGAATCATTAATGCGACGGTTAGTAGAGGTTATCATTCCCCCCAATATGGTTTTTCCTTTTCCAAAATCTTTTTGGATTCTTCCCACCAGGTAATTGGTCAGAGGTTCAACCGTTTCATATCTTTTCTCCCCTTCAATATCAATTTCTGCTTTTTCCTCCTGGGTAACACTTTCCAGAATTCCATATGACAAACCGTTTTTTGTTTTTCCTGATACTTTTGCAGCACCCAGGATGGTAGTAAATTCTGGTACTTTGGCATACTCATTATCTGCCAGATCAGGATAGCCCTGAGGCCTTCGGCCTATTCTTCTTGAATAAAACAAGTTTTCAGCACTCATATCTCCACCATCAACTCCTGAAACAGAAAAGCTATATATATTTTTTCCTTCGATAAAAAATGGCCGCTTTTCTTCAAAATATGTTTCATAGGCTGTAAGATTCACCTGGGATGCATCTGCTTCCACCTGGCCAAAATCTGGATTTACGGTAAAATCCAGAATCATATTATTTGTGATTCCAATTTTCCCATCAAGACCGGCATTGAACTTCCAATCCTTGCCATCCATATAGGGGTTTCCATCCTCACTTTCATAAGTATTATAGCTTGTAACTGCGTAGGGGGCCAATTCAATCTGTCTTCTTGGTTTAATTCCAGAAATGCCATCAACCTCGCCAAATAAATGAACCCATCCTGGAGATTCAACAGGAATATGTTGCCACAGTGAAAGCTCCTGTTTCCTATACAGTAATCGTATAACCTGTAATCCCCAGGTGAGACTGCTATCGCTATCAAAACGCAACTGGGTTAATGGTATTTTCATTTCAGCTGTCCATCCATCCTCAATGATTTTTGTTTTTACAAACCATATGGGATCCCAGCTCATATCTTCACTCTCACCATCGTTTGCCATGAGCATATCCGTTTTTACACCTCCAGCACTAACAAGGAATGTAAAAGCAGTTAGTTTATCAAAATAGCTATCAATCTGAACACCAACTACATCACCATCCATATCATCACGACGAGTTAAGCGGGTTTCTATACTATCAGGGTTTGTGTCAAATGCCTTAATCCCAAAATAAATATTGTTGTCATCGTATAATATCTTGAAAGATGTTTTTTGGCTGGGGCTCACTCCCTCATAGGGTTCATGCTGTATGAAATCATCCTGCCACTCAACAGATCCCCATACTGAATCATTTAATTCGCCATCTATGGCAATTACTGCTTCTTTATTTTCTATTTTTTTTGAAGTATAGGTTCGTTTTGGTACTTCATCACCATAGAGGGTGTAAGTAACGAATAAGAAAAACGCTAAAATAATAAGGGTAATCTTCATTGGGGTTAAATACACGTTTCGTATATGGAAACAAATTTTGTACCAGCTTGCCTATTGCGCTTTAAAACAGGCCTGTACGCAATCATAGGATATGTGAAATAGTATATGATGTTCGTTTTCATGACAATGCATGTCCATAATCGAACAGGATTATCCCTTGAATACAGGAAAATATCAGAAGGTTTAGAAATTATCAACTGAGTTGATAAAGGTTTTAATGTTCTCTGTTGAAACATTTTGCGGCATTCCTCCACCACATGACCAGAGAATTCCTGATTTATTATTTACAGAACTCATCATCTCAGAAACACTTTCTTTAATTTCTTCACTTGATCCCTGGGAAAGAACATCTCTTGGAGGTATATTGCCAAGCAGAGATACTGAATTACCAACGAGCTCTTGCATCTCAGCTATAGGATGTTCAAAGCCAAAATTGAAAATATTAATTCCTGCATCTTTCAAGTATGGGGCACATACCAGGCCATTGGCATCGTTGTGAAAAAATCTAACCTGGGTTTTAAAATGATTAAATATTGCTTGTAAATGGGGTAGGGCCAGCTCTTTAAAATCATCTTCGCCAATAAACCCAACCAGGTCATCCAATATTAATATTCCATCTATATCATCAAATGAATCTTTCTGGTAAGATATCCAATCGAGAATGAAATCAGTGATTGTTTTCAGGAATACTTTAACTTTTTCCCGGTCCATTGCTATGGCCATCATAAATTCGGTAGTACCCATTAAAAAAGAGGCAATATTTAGAGGACCCCTTGCAATGGCAAAGCGAATGGAATGGCCTGCATCTTTTATCTTCTTCTCATTTTGCTTTAGACGGTTGATCATAAAGGGTAATAAGCCATCTGTTTTAACATTGGGCTTTTTAATATTTATCAGGTCATCCACCGAATTGATAATTTTTTCAGCATGGGGGAGATTGTTTTGAGACCAAACCAATTTTGCTCCAAATGCAGAAGGTTCAGTACACATGCCGTACTCTGACCAGAAACCTGGAAGAAAAATGGTTTCTGGAAATGTCTCAATGGCTTTCATGTTGGCTTTGAACCAAATATCATCACTTGAATAGTAATCAATATTTGAAACACCGTACCAACCTGGCAGCCATGGGGAGTCAATTAAAAAGCCAGTTTGTGTTTGTGTATTTTGTTTCCCGTTTACAATATTGACTAGTGTATTCCATTGATCTTGTGTCATATCTACATTGAAAATTAATGTTATTCAAAACAGATTTGGTTCTTCAATATCATAGCCCGTATCTATCTGTAAATTACTGCTCAGAGATGCTTCCACGGCCAGTGTATCACATCGTTCGTTTTCAGGAATGTTGGCATGGCCCTTAACCCATACAAAGTTTACTTTATGCTTACGATAAATCTTAAGGAACCTGATCCATAGATCGGGATTTTTCTTCTTTTTAAATCCCTTTCTTTCCCAGCCGAATACCCAGCCTTTTTCTACTGCATCGGAAACATATTTTGAGTCAGTATATATGGTAACTACACTACCTGCATTTTTTAATGCCTCCAAACCTTTAATTACCGCCAATAATTCCATTCGGTTGTTGGTAGTTAGCTTAAAACCTTCAGAGAGTTCTTTACGATGTTTCCCTGACATCAAGACTACGCCATAGCCTCCTGGACCAGGGTTTCCACGGGCAGCACCATCGGTATAGATAATTATTTTACCTGGCATTAGGTAGTTGAATTCCTGTATTTGAAATAAAAAGTTTTATAGCTATTGCAAGGAGAATAATACCGAATATTTTTTGCATTATGTGTAATCCGGCTTTTCCTAAAATTCTTTCAAAAAACTTTGTGGCTTTAAGGACAAAAAAAACCAATATCATATTTAAAGTGAGCGCTACAACAATATTTATCATAGCATATTCAGCCCTTAGCGAAAGTAATGTTGTTATGGATCCAGCTCCGGCAACCATTGGAAAAGCAATGGGGACAATAGTACCACCGGCCTGACTGTCATGTTTAAAAAACTGTTGACCAAGTACCATTTCAAGAGCCAGAAAAAGTAAAATTAATGAACCTGCAATTGCAAATGATGAGATATCTACACCAAATATTCCCAGCAATGGTTCACCGGTGAATAAAAAAAGTAACATTATTAAAAAAGCTACAATAGCCGCTTTTCCTGATTTTATATCACCTGTTTTACTTTTAATATCAATTATTACAGGGATTGATCCAATAATGTCGATCACTGCAAATAATACCATAAATGCAGCTGTTATTTCTATGAAATTGAGATTCATAATAAAATTAATTTGACCCGGCAAATTTAGAACAAGTTTTGTTGAAAATCTATTGTTCAATTAGAATAAACCAAAAAAAAATAGCCCCAAGCCTGAAACCAGAATGGGGCTATTTACAGAATTTCATTTTATTAGTCCATCACTTGCATTTCATCAACAAGGTGTTTGGCACCAGCCAACTTATCCATGATAAACAATACATACCTTATATCTACTACAATAGTTCTTTGTAGGTCAGGTTCAAAGGCAATATCACCACTCATAGCTTCCCAGTTCCCGTCGAAAGCAAGTCCCAAGAGTTCTCCTTTTCCATTGATAACCGGGCTACCGGAGTTACCACCAGTTATATCATTGTTAGTAAGGAAACATACAGGCATAATATTTCCATCTCCGTAAGGGCCATAATCTTTTTCGTTGTACAAGTCTTTTAGTTTTGGATCCACTTCAAATTCAAAGTTGTCTGGATCTTCTTTCTCCATTACACCTTTAAGTTCTGTAAAATATTTGTAATGTACAGCATCGCGAGGATCATATCCATTTACACTTCCATAGCTTAACCTCATGGTAAAGTTAGCATCAGGATAGGCAACAATGGTAGGATCCATCTCACGTAAACCAGCAATAAACAAGCGACGACCTTTGCCCAGATTTTCACCAAATTCAGATGATTTTTTTCTCAATTCCATGTACTTCTCATAAGTAGAGGTAGCCACCTGGTAAGCAAGGTCTTTATCAAGAACTTTTAGGCTTGGATTTTCCAGGAAAGCGTTGAAAGCTGTTTCATTATCGAATATTGATTTATCAAACATTTTATCAACAAATTTGCTGTAATCCCCTTTGTATTTAGTACGAATTGTATTGAAAATTTCAGGCTGATACTGCAAAGGAACATCTTCTGCAAACAGCTTCATCATAGCTTTAACAACTTTCCTGTCGGTAGGAGCATTATAATCTTTAAAAAATCTTGGACCTGAATTTTTTAAAGAAGCAACTGCTTTCTGAATATTTTCTTCATTTTCTTCTTCTAATGCTTTGTGAAGCCTTGTAGTTCTGGAGGCGAAACTAATAATTTCACTTCCGCGAAGCAAGCACTCAGAATAATACTGAGTGGCATTGGTATACTCTTTTCGCCCATCAATTGAATTCTTGATGAGGTCAAGAGTTTCTCCATATTTTTCTTTTCTCTGTGATCCAGCATTTACCCAATCTGTAAACTGTTGCTCAGTTTTCTGTTTGCTTTCTTTAACGTTTAATCTTTCAAGTCCCTGGCTCTGGCCAATGGAGAATTTCCAATAATTACTTGATCCGGAAAATTTCGAAGCATATTGTATTCTCACTTTTTCGTCAGCCAACATATCCTCAAGTAAAATATCCTGACGCAGACCTCTAATCTTTATTCTGTTGGGATGAGTAATTGTCAAAACCTCCTCAATTCCATAAGAGGTCATATACCTTTGAGTTCCTCCTGGATAACCTAGAATCATTGCAAAATCATCTTTTTTAATGCCTTTATTGGAAACTGGTAAAAAATGTTTTGGCTTAAGTGGAATATTCTCTTCAGAGTATTCAGCAGGTTTACCATCGGGAGACATATATACACGAAAAACACTGAAATCGCCAGTATGGCGAGGCCATTCCCAGTTATCTGTATCGTGACCATATTTACCAATGGAGGAGGGAGGAGCGCCTACCAGCCTTACATCCTTATATGATTCGTATACCAGTAGATAGTAATTGTTGCCTCCAAAAAAGGATTGTACCCTGGCTGTATAATGATTACCATCGGTAGCTTCTTTTTGAATTAAACCTCCAACTTCACGAGCCTTTTGGCTACGTTCTTTTTCGCTCATGTTCTCATTCAGTTCAGTGTTGACTCTCTCTGAAACATCTTCAATTCTAACCAGAAATACAACGCCTAATCCAGGATTTGCAAGTTCGTCTTCTTTTGACATGGCCCAAAAACCATCCCTAAGATAATTGTGTTCGGTTGTACTATGAGCTTGAATTCTTCCATACCCACAATGGTGATTCGTAAGGAGTAGTCCCTGGTCTGAGACAATTTCTCCGGTACATCCGCCACCGAATATTACTATGGCATCTTTCAAACTAGATTGATTTATGCTGTAAATTTCCTCAGCAGTGAGTTCAAGACCCAGTTCAGTCATTTTCCCCATATTGAGTTTTTCGAGTAGAGGAAGTAACCACATTCCCTCATCTGCCCGTAGGGAAAGATTAAATACAAACACGAAACTGATTAAGAATAATGTGAATTTTTTCATGGTTTTAAATAAGATTTAGATATTAATTTTTATAATAGTAATCCGCAAATATATATTTTAATTAGAATTAATAAGCTGATATTTTTTATGTTATGAAATATAAAAGGTCAAAATTTTATTTTTGCCTGTGTATCAAGAAGCTGAAATGATTTTCTGTGAAAGGGAGATACCCCGGCATCATGTATTGCCTGCCTGTGTTCCTTTGTGGGATATCCTTTGTTCTTATCCCACCTGTAAATTGGATATTGCACATGGATTTTCTTCATAAAATCATCACGGTATGTTTTTGCCAGTATTGATGCTGCTGCTATTGAAAAAAATCGGCCATCGCCTTTAATAAAACAGCCATGTGGAATATCTGGATATGGCCTGAACCTGTTTCCGTCAATCAGCAAGAATGTGGGAGTTGTTTTAAGTTTTTTAGTAGCTCTGTGCATGGCCAGAAAAGAGGCCTGCAGGATATTAATTTCATCTATTTCAAGGTTTGAAACAATCCCGACACCCCATGAAATTGCATTTTTCTCAATTTCCTCGCGCAGGAGATAGCGATTTCGTTCATTGATTTTTTTCGAATCGTTTAGAATGCTATGGTAATAATCTTCAGGCAATATAACGGAAGCAGCAAAGACAGGGCCAGCAAGACAGCCTCTTCCAGCTTCATCACATCCGGCTTCAATCTCTCCCTGCTTGAAGAAACTTAATAAGTCCCCTTTTTTAAGATAATGATCGTTTTGTATGTGTTCTTTATGAGTTTTCAGAACTCAGAGATTTTTTAATAGTATTCCACATTAAGGCAGCTGAATTTTCCCAGCTAAATTTTTTATATTGGATTCTGCCTTTCATGATTAATTCCTCCCTTAGTGTATTATCACTATCTATTTTTTTCATGCCCCCGGCTATTGAATCAATTGAAAATGGGTTGACATATAAGGCAGCATCTCCACCTACTTCGGGTAAAGATGTTCTGTCTCCGGCAACTACTGGGATATCACAACGAAAGGCTTCCAGAATAGGAATCCCAAATCCTTCAAAATAGGGAACAAATAAGAGAGCCCGGGAAGAGGGCAGAATCATTTTTATTTCATCACGATCTAATTTGCCAGTAAACAGCACATCGTCTTTGAATTGCATATTTGCATGGGTTTTCCTGGCTGGACAAAACCGAAAAAGTTGCTCGCCTATTATGATTAATTTATGTTCTTTCTTAGTTTCTTTCTTGAATTTGTCAAAGGATTCTAACATCCTGCATAAATTCTTCCTGGGAATTAAGGACCCAATAAATACAAAAAAATCTTTGCCATCAGTATACTTTTGTATTATTTCTTCCTTCTGTTCATCAGCAATGGGTTGAAAGATATCATCTGAACCATTATATACAACATCAATTTTTTTCGGATTAATATTGTAGGAAGTTACAATATCGTTTTTTGAATATTCTGATACAGTGGCGATTCTTTTTGCTTTTTCAGCGAATAGTGGGAAATACCTCAGATAATACTTTTTTACAAAATATGGTAAGTTTTCCCTAAGGTGGAAAAAATTTATATCATGAATAACTGCCACTGAGGGGACATTTGTCTTCAGTGAAAGAAACCCATCAGAAGACACAAACAAATCGGGCTTATATTTTTCTAAAAACCTTGTTACACTATGTTCAAAAAATATGTACCATAAAAACGGATGCCTGGCTGGCGGAAAGAGTTGAATCGGAGTAACATTTCCTGAAAAAATAAATTCTTTATCCCATTTACGATCAAAGAGAAAATAAAACTGATGTTCAGGATGATTCTCTGCAATCCTTTTCATAACCTGATAGGTAAACCATCCAATACCTCCCATTTCTCCACTGATTAATAATCTGGTATTAACTGCAATTTTCATTGAAAAATGTATATAAAAAGGAAGATTTTATTAGCTTTATTACAATTTGTAAAGTAAACAAAAAATATACTTGAAAAAGAAGTTTATTACAAACCTCATTTTACTGCTGACACTCAATGTCATTGTAAAACCATTCTGGATTTTTGGTATTGATAGGAGTGTACAGAACATAGTTGGGGCCGCTGATTATGGTTTCTATTTTTCATTATTTAGTTTTTCCTTCCTGCTGAATATATTGCTCGATCTAGGAATAACAAATTTTAATAATCGGGATATTGCCAGGCATCCACAACTATTAAGTAGGTATTTTTCAAATATTGTTAGCTTAAAATTAATTCTTGGGGTGTTTTATGCGATTGTTAGTTTTGGTCTGGCCTTATTAATTGGATACGACAGCTCACAAATGTATCTACTTTGGTTCCTGATCTTTAATCAATTCCTCGCTTCATTTTTACTGTACCTACGATCTAACCTTAGCGGGCTGCAGATGTTTAAAACGGATAGTATTCTATCTGTTATTGATCGGCTTATTCTGATTGGTATTTGCAGCATACTGCTATGGACCAACATATTTGATGGTGATTTCAAAATTGAATGGTTTGTGTACGCTCAAACGGTTGCATACTCTTTAAGCGTAATTATTGCCTTCATACTTGTTTATTTACGAACAGAATTTTTCAGTTTTAAAATCGACTGGCATTTTATGCTGGTAATAATTCAAAAAAGTTATCCATTTGCAATACTTGCCATTTTAATGTCGGTTTATTACCGAATTGATTCGGTTATGTTGGAGCGAATGCTACCAGATGGAAATGTGGAGGCGGGAATTTATGCACAGGCTTTCAGAATTATGGATGCCTTTACTATGTTTGCCTTCCTATTTGCTACTTTATTGCTACCCATATTTTCAAGGATGATTAGAAAAAATCAACCGGTTGAAGATCTTACCTCATTTTCATATATGCTATTGATGATACCCGTTTTAATAATTTCCGTTATCATTATTTATTATAGATATGATTTTATGGAATGGCTATATCATGAGCATACCAATGAATCTGCACGAATACTGGGTGTCTTGATGATTACTTTTATTTTTGTTTCATCTACTTATATTTCAGGAACATTACTTACAGCAGGTGGTAACCTTCGATATCTGAATATAACGGCTGGAGCAGGTTTAATCTTAAATATACTTCTTAATTTAATTCTGATTCCCAGGCTTGCGGCTTTTGGATCGGCTATTGCCAGTATGCTTACTCAAATATTGATAATGCTTGTTCAATTCATACTGGTTTTTAGGATTTTTGGCTTTCGAAAACGAAAATCTCTTTTATATCGGCTAATCCTGTTTATTATACTCCTGGTTGTAATAACCCAGATCTCATTATATATTAATCTTCCTTGGTTGCTGAAAGTTATTGGTCTCATAATTCTAACCAGTATTTCAGCTTTTACGCTAGGGTTGATTCGACTACCCATATTGATTTCTATGCTAGGCTCAGATTCTGAAGAGATAGCCACTGAAAAAAAGACTAACCTCTAGGCAATTTTAGACCTCCGAAGGTTTTTTTATTGCTTGTTTTTTTTGTTCGCGTCAAATACCAGTTGGAAAAAACAACACCAGAAATTATTCCCAAACAATTGTAGGTAAGGTCAACCGGGTTAAATCTACGACTTGGAATTAACAATTGATGTAGCTCATCTGCGGTACCAAGAAGTATCCCTGCAATGA